>NZ_CAMLRU010000266.1 GCF_946482535.1 uncultured Flavobacterium sp. | reverse complement strand
AACATCAGTAGCTTGTTTATGAATGGTTTTGATTGTAATTTTGCGCAAAATTAGTAAAAAAGTAATGAGTTGGAAGTATTGAGTTGGGAGTAATTAGAAAATTCCAACCCGATATAACTCCAAACTCTTAACTCCAAACTCCAAACTAGAAAAAAGATGGCAATCATAATAACAGACGAATGTATCAACTGTGGTGCATGCGAACCGGAATGTCCAAATACTGCTATTTACGAAGGCGCTGACGATTGGCGTTACAAAGACGGAACCAAATTAAAAGGTAAAATTGTTTTACCCGACGGGACCGAAGTTGATGCAGATGCTGCACAAACTCCAATATCTGATGATATCTATTATATTGTTCCGAGTAAGTGTACGGAATGTAAAGGTTTCCACGAAGAGCCACAATGTGCCGCCGTATGTCCGGTAGATTGTTGTGTTCCCGATGATAATCATGTAGAGAGTGAAGAAACTTTACTCAATAGACAATCGTTTTTACACAACGAATAATATGTAAAGCCTCAAGTTTCTTGAGGTTTTTTTTATGATCAAAAACAAAAAAGCCCGAACATTGCTGTTTGGGCTTTTCCAACAAAACATGAAACATATTAAGTCTTTCCAACAATATATTTCCAAAAGCTATAATAGTTCAAATCGTGATAGGTACGCTCAGAATTAAAACTTAATAATGAAAAAGTAAAGTTCCAATCACCTGACAAATTTATTCCCAAATCAAGATTTGAATGTTACAATATTTTTTAAAATTGTTATAGAATATGCATAAAAAAAGTCCCGAGTTTGTGCTCAGGACTTTAATATGGTTAATGTTAATCAATTAAAATGTAAATCCAAGTCGGCTATAGTAGTAAGCACCGCTGAATCCCATTTGAACGGCATCCCAGTATCCTCCGGCTTCTGTATTTCCGGACTCATCTTGTTTGTCGGGATACACATTGAATAGGTTGTTGCTGCCTACGCTTAATTTGAAGTTTTTAGTCAACTTGAATCCAAAAGTCAAATCGGTTACAATTTTCGGACTGTAAACATTATCAGCTCCTGCGTAGTCAACTAATACAACTTCGCTGAAACGCGTAAAGTTTAAGGCGGCATCCAACCATTTTCTTTCAAAGTTCATATTAAAACCTAACTTACTGTCAGGTGCAGAAGCTCTTAAAAAGGCTACTTCTCTTTTACCAAAAAACGTTTCTTGGTCAAGACCGTTATTTTTGATATTCGTCACCGACATATGGTTAACATTTCCAATAAAAGTAGCGCCTAATTTAGAACTGCCGAATTCTTTTTTCCAGCCTAATACAAAGTCAACTCCCATGGTTTTAGTGTCAACACCATTTACGAAAAATTGGGCAGCATCAACATTTAAATTTAAGGCCGTAGCATCAAAGTAACCGGTTAAAACAATTCTGTCTTTTACATTAATAAGGTATCCGTCTACTGTAGCGGTAACATTACCGAATCTTCCTGTAACTCCAAAAGAGCCGTTGAATGATTTTTCTTCTTTCAATTTATCAATACCAAATCCTTCAGTAACGGCACTTCCGTTAGCAGCAAGTAATACTTCCGTAGCACCGCTTGAATTGAAGTTGGTAAAATTGGTATTAAAGTAAATTTGGGCCAATGAAGGTGCTCTGAATCCTGTACTCCATGAACCTCTCAAACTGATTTTATCAGTTAGTTTATAACGATAAGCATATTTTAAATTTAAAGTATTACCGAAATCACTGTAATTTTCATAGCGCAAAGCGGCACTTATTAAAAACTCATCTGAAACATCCAATTCTGCATCAACATAAACTGCCTGACTGTCTCTGTTCTCATCAACAACATTTCTCGGACTGAATCCAGGAAAACCTTGTGAGCCGCCTGGTCTTGGTTCACCCGAAATAGGGTCGATAGGAGCAGATTGTGTCAATGGATTGGTAATCGGAATGCCATTGGTATCATAGGTTGCCCATGAACCTTCTTCGCCGGCAAAAATTTTGTAATTCTCTAAACGGTATTCCGCTCCGAAAGCAAAATTTAATCCGTTTAACACTTTGAAATTCTTAGAGAAATCTAAGTTAGTGGTGTTTTGACTCAAGCTAAATCCACCCGCATCAAATGAAGTAGGAGAGGCTTCTTCCAAACTCGCATTTAATGTACCTTTAATAGTATAGTCAAATTTGTTATGACCAAAAGCATTACTCAAATCAATTTTCCAACCGCTTGAAGTTTCGGTTTTGAATCCGGCTGCGATGGAATTGTCTACAATTTTAGAAGTAATTCTCGGGGTAAATCCACCCGGGTAAATGGCTTCAACTACTCTTTCGCCACCATTTCTGGTAAAGGCATAAGCATCCGTGTTTCTGTCGTTTCTTCCGCCAAAAGCATAGAATTTAATTTTATCCGTTACCGGCATTTCCATATTCAACATGAAATTCAAACTTTTTATCTCGGCCTCACCAAATCCTTTTCTGAAATCAAATCCGGGACGTAAGGTTTTGTCTTTGGTAAAATACTCAGAAGTCAGATTCGCGAAGCCTCCTTTTTTTCCCAATTTA
>NZ_CAMLRU010000265.1 GCF_946482535.1 uncultured Flavobacterium sp. | reverse complement strand
GCTAAGGGACTGAGGTGCTCCTCGCTGTGGTGACATGGCGGGGAGTTTTTTTTGGGGTTGGTGGTGGTTGGTTGGTGGTTGTTGGTTGTTGGTTGGTGGTGGTTGGTTGGTTGGTGGTTGGTGGTTGTTGGTTGGTGGTTGGTTGGTTGGTGGCTGGTGGTTGTTGGTTGTTGGTTGGTGGTTGTTGGTTGGTGGTTGGTGGTGGTTAGTTGATGGTTTGTGGTTGTTGGTGGTTGGTTGGTGGTGGTTGGTTGATGGTTGGTGGTTGTTGGTTGGTGGTGGTTAGTTGATGGTTGTTCTCCTCTTTCCTTATCCCTCTTCACTTATCCCTTATCCATTTTTACTCCGCTGCGCTCCATACAGTTCGCCTTTCAGGCTCGAGTCCCTTATCTCATACCCCACTTCGTACTTTGTACTTCGTACTTCCCACTTCCTCCCAATGCGGAAAACCGTAAAGAAAACCCACACTACCTTAGTATATTTACCTTCCAACCGGACAAAACAACCTAATCGTAGGAATTTTATTTTAGAATACTTGTTAATAATCCCTATTGATGGGGATTGTTTATGTGTGGGAAAATTGGTATGTTTGAGGAATTACTTTATTATTTTATAAATGATAGATAAAAAGAAATTATCAGAAAGGGATATTTGTTCCAAGTTTATTACGCCTGCGATTCAAAGTGCGGGTTGGAATATTCAAACACAAGTATTGGAAGAAGTATCCTTTACCGATGGTAAAATTTATGTCCGTGGCAAACTTACTGCTAGAGGTGAACGCAAAAGAGCCGACTATTTGCTTTATTATCAAGACAATCCAATAGCGATTATTGAAGCTAAAGACAATAAACACTCTGTTCGTGCCGGTATTCAACAAGCTTTGAATTATGCCAGAATATTGGATATTCCCAGTGTATTTAGTAGCAATGGAGATGGCTTTATTTTTCATGACCGTACGGTTACTGATGAATCTATTGAAACTGAATTACCTTTAGAGGCCTTTCCCTCGCCTGAAGTTTTATGGTTAAAATACAAACATTACAAAGGCATAGTGACGCCTGAAGGTGAAAAAATTGCTTTGCAAAAATACTTTTCTGACGGTTCGGGAAGAAAACCGAGATACTACCAACAAATTGCCATCAATAGAACTGTAGAAGCCATTGCCAACGGGCAAAATAGAATTCTGCTTGTGATGGCCACAGGAACGGGAAAGACTTATACTGCTTTTCAAATCATACACCGACTATGGAAAAGCGGTGCCAAAAAAAGAATTTTATTTCTTGCCGACAGAAATGCCTTAATTGACCAAACCAAGCGAGGCGATTTCAAGCATTTCAAAGATAAAATGACGGTGGTTAAAAACCGTATGATTGACAAAAGTTACGAAATCTATTTGGCTTTATACCAAGGTCTGTCCGGTGCCGATGAAGAAGCCAATGCTTATAAACAATTCTCTCCCGACTTTTTCGATTTAATTATTATTGATGAGTGCCATCGTGGTAGTGCCAAAGACAACAGTGCTTGGCGTGAAATTTTAACCTATTTTAAAAATGCCACGCATGTTGGTTTAACCGCCACACCTAAAGAAACTAAAGAAACCAGTAATACAGAATATTTTGGAGAACCTGTTTATACCTATTCGCTTAAACAAGGTATTGATGATGGATTCTTAGCGCCATATAAAGTTGTTAGAGTAGCACTAAATGTAGATGCCGAAGGTTATCGCCCGGAACAAGGCAAAACCGATAAAGACGGCAATGAAGTTGAAGACCGGGTTTACAACCGAAAAGACTTTGACCGTAGTTTGGTTATTGAGGAACGCACCGATACCGTAGCTAAAAAAGTAACGGAATACCTCAAAGGTTTTGACCGTTTTGCCAAGACTATTATTTTCTGTGTGGATATTGACCATGCCGAACGTATGCGCAATGCTATTGCCCGACACAATGCCGACTTAGTAGCTGAAAATTACAAGTATGTGATGCAGATTACAGGCGATAACGATGAAGGCAAACGTGAGTTAGACAACTTTATCAACCCCGAAGAAAAATACCCTGTTATTGCCACCACCTCTGAATTGATGACTACAGGCGTTGATGCTCAGACTTGTAAAGTAATCGTGTTGGATGCCAACATTAACTCCATGACCAAGTTCAAACAAATTGTAGGTCGTGGTACCCGAATTAACGAAGAGTTTAATAAACTATACTTTACCATACTTGACTTTAGAAACGCCACTGATAATTTTGCCGACCCTGATTTTGACGGTGACCCGTTGCGTGTAAAACCGCTAACGGAAGATGTTGACTTAACCACCGTAATTGAGGAAGAAGAACAAGAAGACAAACCTATTATTGATGAGATTACCGGTGATGAAATTGTAATTGTTCCGCCAAAAGTCAGAACGGTTTCTGATATTGAGCATGATGACTATAAAGCCAGACCTAAACAATATGTGAATGGGGTTAATGTTTCGGTATTGGTTAGCCGTGAGTTGTATTTTGACCATAACGGTAAACCAATAACTACCAGTTTAAAAGACTACACCAAAACCTTAATTCAAGAGCGTTTTGCCTC
>NZ_CAMLRU010000264.1 GCF_946482535.1 uncultured Flavobacterium sp. | reverse complement strand
TTCCGAAACTTCGGATAACGCTTTTGTCTATGCTTTAGAAATGGCTAAACGATTGAAAGCGTCTTTGGTTTTGTTGCATACTTTTGAAATTCCTATAGTTGACAGTCAGGCTATGCCGATTAATTATGCAACGATATACAATACTGTTGAGCTGACTAATTTAGAGCATTTCAGAGATAAAATGCCTCACTTACATGCCATAGCAGAAGCTCGAAATCTCAATCAAATTGAAATGAATCATATCATGATGGATGGCGATTTGTTGTTCAGTATCAAGAAAGTGATTAATCAGGAAAACATCGATTTGGTGGTCATGGGTACTAATGGTGCCGAAGGTTGGTGGGATAGTTTTGTCGGTACCAATACCGGTTCGGTAATTGCCAATGTGGCGGTACCGGTTTTGAGTGTCCCGGCCGGTGCCCAATTTCAAAAAATTGATACTATAGCTTTTACCACACGATTCCGTAAAAAAGATATTGAAGCCTTAATCAAGGTGTTATTCTACGCCAAAAGATTTCATGCCAAAGTCAAATGCTTGTATGTCAAAACACCTAATTCCGATGTAACGCAAGATACCATTCGCCGTTGGCAATCCCATTTTGAAGACGAAGAAAACCTGCAGTTTTTTATCCTTCCGAATGAAAATGTGAAGGAAACCATTGAAGACTTTTTAACAAGCCAAGAAGTCGACATGTTGGCCATGCTGACCTACAAGCGCAATTTCTTTGTAGAATTATTTACTACGACTACTACTCAAAAATTATCGTATCATTTGAAAACACCGATTTTGGCTTTTCATGAATAAAAAAAAGCGTCTCCGTTTGAATTGAGACGCTTTTCGGTATAAAGGTTAGTTTATATTAATTGTTCAGCATTACCGGCATAACCAACATGGTTACGGTTTCTCCTTCGTCTAAACCATCGATTGGTGTTAGAATTCCGGCGCGGTTTGGCATTGACATTTCCAACATGATTTCGTCTGATTGTAAGTTGGTCAACATTTCCGATAAGAATCGAGAGTTGAACCCAATTTGCATATCATCGCCTTGGTAATCACAAGTCAAACGCTCTTCTGCTTTGTTAGAGTAATCGATATCTTCCGCAGAAATATTCAATTCGGCACCGGCGATTTTCAAACGAATTTGGTGGGTAGTTTTGTTAGAGAAAATCGCAACACGACGCACAGAGTTCAATAAAAGCACTCGGTTAATCATCAATTTGTTCGGATTTTCTTTTGGAATTACCGCTTCGTAGTTAGGGTATTTTCCATCGATTAAGCGACAAGTCAATACGTAACTGTCGAAAGAGAAAGTTGCGTTAGAGTCGTTGTACTCAATAGTAACATCAGATTCTGAGGTGCCTAAAATGCTTTTCAAAATGTTCAAAGGTTTCTTCGGCATAATAAAATCCGCTACTTGAGAGGCTTTCACATCGGTACGAGCATATTTCACTAATTTGTGAGCGTCAGTTGCTACGAAAATCAAACCTTCGGGTGAAAACTGGAAAAACACACCGCTCATTACCGGACGCAAATCGTCGTTTCCGGCGGCGAAAATTGTTTTGCTTATCGCGGTAGCCAATACTTCAGAAGGCACAACTGTAGACGACGGATTGTCTAAGCTAACCGATTTTGGAAATTCTTCTCCCGGAGCATAAGCAATGGCGTATTTTCCTGAATTAGAACTGATTTCGATAGTGCTGTTTTCTTCAACAGTGAAAGTCAATGGTTGTTCAGGAAAAGTTTTTAGAATATCCAATAATAATTTTGCCGGAACCGCTACGCTTCCTTTGCTGGTTGAATCGATTTCTAAAGTAGCCGACATGGTAGTCTCTAAATCGGAAGCCGAAACCGTTAAGGTTTTATTGTTTAATTCGAATAGGAAGTTATCTAAAATAGGCAAGGTATTGCTACTGTTGATAACACTACCCAAAACTTGTAGTTGTTTTAATAAGTATGAGCTCGATACTATAAATTTCATCTGAATCTTATTTTTTACAAATATATCTTAAACTAACAGATTTCAAAAAGTTTTTTATTAACATTACTTGCTGTATTTACGCTTGCGCAAAAGAGTAAAGACTACGCCAAATAACAACAAGATTACTATTGGAACTGCTACAGTTACGACTTGCGAATAAGTGTAGTTGTCATATACTTTTTGTTTGTCGAGTATGGGTAAATTAACTTCTTTACTTCGAATGTTAATAAGTCCGTTGTCGTCTAACAAATAATTGACGCAATTCATCATAAACTCTTTGTTGGCATACAAATTATTGGTCCATTTATCATAACCCAATTCGAGCGGCATTCCATCTTTGTCTAATTGGTTTTTGATGATATCACCATCGGATACCACGATCATTTTATTGGCTTTGCCTAAATTTTTAAAAGTAGCATCTTTAAACGGTAAAACCCTGTTTTCATACATGGAATGGAATTGTCCTTCCAATAAAACTGCTACCGGATAATTGCCTTTTCCCACAAATTCTTTTTGCTCAGGACGAAGCGATACAACCTCTAAACTTACTTGCGCAGGCGTGCCTACCAATCTCGAAACTTGTGATGATTGCAATAAAACCGTTTTCTTGATATCATTG
>NZ_CAMLRU010000263.1 GCF_946482535.1 uncultured Flavobacterium sp. | reverse complement strand
ATTTTAAGTAACGCAACTTAGAGTTTAAAAGGAACTTACCGATTTGGAATTCAAATTTGGCCGGTTCATTTTTGGTTTCCGAAGCTTTTCTTTGGATGATGGCTTTGATTTTCATCAGCAACACATCAGAATCGAACGGTTTGTTTAAATAATCGTCAGCCCCAACTTTGTAGCCTTTCATGACATCTTCTTTCATTGACTTAGCGGTCAAGAAAATCAGAGGCACGTCTTTATTTTTTTCTCGGATTTCTTTGGCCAAAGTATAACCGTCTTTGTAAGGCATCATGACATCCAAAATACACAAATCGTAGTTGTCTTTTTTGAATTTTTCGAAACCTTCCATGCCGTTTTTGGCTAAAGTAACATCGAAATCATTTAGGGTTAGGTATTCCCTTAACACGATTCCGAAGTTCTGGTCATCTTCGACTAAGAGTATTTTTTTATTAGCTTCCATAGTAATTTTTTTTAATTTATGAGTGGGACTTTAATTATAAACGTACTTCCTTTTCCTTTTTCACTTTCTACGAAAATTTGACAATTGTGATCGTCAAGAATTCGTTTAACGTAGGCCAATCCTAATCCGTGACCTTTTACGTTGTGCAAATCACCGGTATGTTCCCGGTAAAATTTTTCAAATATTCTTTTTTGCGCGGCTTTGGTCATTCCGGCGCCTTGGTCTTTAATTTTTACAATGACAAACTCTTTGACATTCTCAGTGAATATATCTATAACGGGATTATTCGGAGAATATTTTATGGCGTTGTCTAAAATATTAACAAAAACATTGGTAAAATGAACATCATTGAGCAAAACTGTAGTTCTTGTTGCATCAAAATGGGTTGTTATGCTACCGTTTCTGTCATCTATAATCAATTTCACATGATCGATAGCGTCTTCAATAATACCGTGTATATCATGGGATTCTTTATTGATTTCCAACTCTCTTTTTTCCAATTTAGAGATGCGTAACACGTTTTCCACTTGGGCGTGCATTCGTTTGTTTTCATCCCTAATCATTTGAAGATACCGGTAGATTTTTTCTTTATCCTCAATGACTTTAGGGTTTTTTATAGCGTCTAAAGCCAAATTTATCGTTGCGATTGGTGTTTTAAATTCGTGAGTCATATTGTTAATGAAATCGGTTTTGATTTCAGAAATCTGACGTTGTTTGATTAACTGGTTTAACGCACTTGAATAAGCTATGATAATGATTAAGGTGAATATTATTGACAAGATGCAAATTCCGATTAATTCAGAGAATAAGAATTTCTTTTTCTGAGGAAAAGTGACCAACAATTGGTACTTGTTATTTCCGTCGGCATCAATAAAAATCGGAATAGAATAGGTTGACGGTTTGTCATATCTGAAATGCTCCGATTTTATTTTGGTGGCCAAACCATTGCTGTAAATATTATATTCAAACGGGGTTTTGACACCGTATTGGTTGAGTTCTTCCGACAATAATTTTTGAATCATTTCGTTAGAAACCCTTTCTTGAATTGGTCTGAGTGCCGCTATATCTTTGTAAAATATTTCAAATCGCGCATTGTCTAGCACCTCATTCCTGCCTTCTTTTTCAATCTTGATATCAGGCGTTTGAGATTGCTTTATGCTGTTGGGATTATCAATGTCTTCACTATAGACTTCAGTAGTTCGCTTAGCCGTATAATTTTTAAATTCCCTCAGGCTGTCCATTTTTTTATCAAAGAACGATGCAGATGTGATGCCGTAATCTTCAGAAATAATACTGTTAGAATAAACAATAAACTCATTAGTTCTTGAGTCTCTTTGGAAATAGCCAAATTCCAGAAAATCACTTTTATTGGGAGCTTTACCTGTGCTGTCAATTACACTGTTGTACTTTTCGTAATAGGTGTAAGCTTCGTTTTTTTGCAACTTTGCGGCGACATTACCAAGAACTTGTTTGACGTGAAATTTAAATTGCTCTTCGTTATTTTCAAAAGATTTGTTAAACCAATACACCTGAACAAGTATAATTCCTATCAAGGACAAACTCATTAAGATTACCAGTAAACGAAAAAACAATTTATTCATTAAACAAATTTAGTATTTTAACATTTATACAATAAATACATTAACCAAACATTAACACCTACAATTAATTTTGTTGATTTTTTAATAATTTAAGAATATTATCTACTTGATTTTTAGTGTCTTCCGTAGCAATATTGTGAATTATAAAATTACTTTTGGCTATTTTGTCCTCTTCACTCCATTGATTTTTCATTCGGCTTAAAACATTCTCCCGTGTAGTTTTGTCTCGTTCAATAACCCGCTGTATACGAGTCTCTAAAGGCGCAGTAACTGTAATAATACTATCACAATCTTTATCGCTTCCGCTTTCAAATAAAATAGCGGCCTCTTTTATTATAAAAGAAAAATTTTGATGATTTTTCAACCAAATTTTAAAGTTTTGTTTAACGATTGGATGGATAATCGAATTGAGTTTTTGCAATTTTTCGGGATGATTAAATACCAATTGAGCTAGTTTTGCTCTGTCTATTTTTTCATCTGTCATCACACTATTCCCAAACTCTTTTTTAATTAATTGGTTGACTTCATCGGTAGCCATAATTTTTTTAGCTTCGTCATCTGCAATGTATACCG
>NZ_CAMLRU010000262.1 GCF_946482535.1 uncultured Flavobacterium sp. | reverse complement strand
ATAAGAATTTGAAAAGTGAGATTGGCCAGTAATGATTTCTTTTGAGTTTCGTTTGTCTCCATTGATTATCGGTAGGTTTTGTTTAGTAAATAAAAATCGGCTAAGACTAAGGCCGCCATGGCTTCTACAATCGGCACCGCTCTGGGCACAACACAAGGATCGTGTCGTCCTTTGCCTTGTTGCTCAATAATTGTATTTTGATTTGTTAAAACTTCTTGTTTTTGGATTAAAGTGGCTACAGGTTTAAAAGCAACTCTGAAATAAATATCCATACCATTAGAAATTCCGCCTTGAATGCCACCCGACAGATTGGTTTTAGTGGTGCCGTCTTCGTTGTATAAATCGTTGTGTTCGCTTCCTTTCATTTTAGCCCCGCAAAAACCGCTACCGAATTCAAATCCTTTCACCGCATTGATAGACAACATGGCTTTGCCCAATTCGGCGTGTAGCTTATCAAAAACAGGTTCTCCCAAACCTATTGGCACATTCTGAATGACACAAGTTATCGTTCCGCCAACGGTATCTCCTTCTTTGCGAATTTCTTTGATGTAGTTTTCCATTTTTTCGGCGGTAGCCAAATCGGGACAACGCACCGCATTGGTTTCGGTTAAAGAGAAATCCAAATCCTGATAAGGTTTGTCTATAAAAATATCGCCTACAGAAGATACGAAAGCATTGATTTTAATCGTACTTAAGACTTGTTTGGCTACAGCACCGGCGACTACTCTGCATGCCGTTTCACGAGCCGAACTCCTTCCGCCACCGCGGTAATCGCGGATACCGTATTTTTTTTCATACACATAATCGGCGTGACTTGGTCGGTAACTGTCTTTAATATGGGAGTAATCATCCGACTTTTGATTGGTATTGGGAATAATAAAACCGATTGGCGTTCCGGTTGTTTTTCCCTCAAAAATTCCCGAAAGAAATTGGACTTCATCTTCCTCTTTTCTTTGGGTTACAATACTCGACTGACCCGGTTTTCTGCGTTGCATTTCAATTTGAATGGCTTCCAAATCAATCAAAATTCCGGAAGGGCAACCGTCAATGATTCCGCCCAAGGCTTCTCCATGTGATTCTCCAAAAGTAGTTAGTTTGAATAGTGTTCCGTAACTGTTTCCGGCCATATTTTAATGTTTTAAACAAATATAGTTGATTGCTCCAATTTACCGAAATTTGAAACAAGATTATTTAATTTTTGAGGTCTGTAGAAATTTTATAACTTTTAACAAATATTATGTAAATCCTTATCAAACTAATGCTCTATCTTTGTTTTGGTAGAATTGATACTACAATTTCTATTATTTATTATAGCTAATTTTACATTTTAAAAACAAATTCAAGAATTATGAAAAAATTATTTCTAAGTGCCTTTATGTTAATGGGATTAGCATTCAGCACACAAGCTCAGGACATTTCTAAAAATGCATTAGGACTGCGTTTAGGTGATAATGACGGTTTTGGTGGTGAAGTATCATACCAAAGAGGTTTGTCTAAAAACAACCGTTTAGAGTTGGATTTAGGCTGGAGAAACAGCGAAAATGTGGATGCATTCAAATTGGTTGGTTTGTACCAATGGGTTTGGAACATCGAGGGTGGTTTTAATTGGTACGCCGGTGTTGGTGGCGGTATAGGAAGTTGGAGTTATGATAATAATGGTGCTAGTGATAGTGGAACCATTCTTTTGGCAGCCGGTGACATCGGAATAGAATATAATTTTGACATTCCTTTGCAATTGTCATTAGACTTCAGACCGGAGATTTATTTTGACTCTGACGACTACAGAGAAGACAATTTCGGACCGGACATCGCATTAGGCATCCGTTACAGATGGTAATCAATATCAATATTATAAAAAAATCCCACCTTATTTGGTGGGATTTTTTATTTAATCACTATAGGTTTCTTCGAATTGATTTTGATAATCGTGTAAGGAAAAACTATGGTTTCATCAGCTAAATTAGGCTCTGTACTTTTTTGAGTGTCTTTAACATAAACTTCAATATTAGTTTCTGTTTCTACTACTCTTTCCACTTTAATTCGGTTATAACTTTCTTTGGTTGGTCCCGAATTTAAAATGATAAAACTACTGTTGGTTGTGTCGTCGCTTTTGATTTTCTTTCGAAGCGTTTCATCGCCAAGCAACATCATAATTTCTTTGGGTTCGGTGAGTATTTCATAAAACTTGATGTTAGCACCACCATCGTTATTAACGGTCAACACTTCATACAAAGGCTTAACTGCTACTTCCTTTTTGGAAGCACAAGAAGCCAAAAATAAGATCAAAAATACAGGGAGTGCTTTTCTCATTTGGTTTTGTTTATGGCATCAAGGTACAAATTTTCATAAAGCGGTAAGATGTTTTTGATGTCGAATTGTTTCGCAACATTTAAAGCGTTGTCTCTGAACTTTTGCAGAGTTTGGTCATCGGTTAGTATTTTCAAAGCGTTTTCAGCCATATGATCTACATCGCCTACATTACTTAAATAACCCGAAATGCCGTCAAAATTTACTTCTGGCAAACCTCCCGAATTACTGGAAATCACCGGAACACTCCAAGCCATCGCTTCGAGAGCAGCTAAACCGAAACTTTCGGTTTCCGATGGCAATAAAAACAAATCTGAATAGGATAAAATTTGGT
>NZ_CAMLRU010000261.1 GCF_946482535.1 uncultured Flavobacterium sp. | reverse complement strand
TATATCCAAATTATACTTTCGAATATAAATCCGCTGGTTGTCAATGGAGAACTAACTCATTTGGAAATTGGAAAGTAATTAATGACACTTTAATTCTTAATAGTATCCCATCAAAAGAATGTCAAATTTTAGATGGTTTTGGTGAGATTGTTCTACCTTTAAAGAAAGGAGAAGTTTATAAACCCAAAACTACATTAAAAGGATGTCAACCTGAACAATGGGAAAATGTATATGTAGAGTTTGTTAACGAAAAATTTTATATAAAGAGCGATACTTTAGAATACGTGACCAATATAAAAATGCCTTTCAATGATAGAATTGCTTTTTTTATTAAACAATAAAACTCACTAACTTAGCCACTCAGAACCTTAGTCACTCAAAAATGAGCTTCACCAAAACCACCGAACAATCCTCGCATTATGAAAGTCTTGAACAAATGTCGGTTCACGATTTGTTAGTCAATATCAACAACGAAGACAAAACTGTTCCTTATGCGGTAGAAAAAGCGTTGCCGCAAATAGAAATTTTGGTAACTCAAATTGTGGTCAAAATGAAACTCGGTGGTAGATTATTCTACATCGGTGCCGGAACTTCAGGACGTTTGGGCATTGTTGATGCTTCCGAATGTCCGCCAACGTTTGGTGTTCCTTTCGATTTGGTTAACGGAATTATAGCCGGTGGTGACAAAGCGATTCGCAAAGCGGTTGAATTTGCCGAAGATGACAAAGATCAAGCTTGGAAAGACTTGACAGCCGAAAATATAACCGAAAACGATGTGGTAATCGGAATTGCGGCTTCGGGTACAACTCCTTATGTGATTGGCGGTTTGGAAAAATGCCACGAAAACAATATCATCACGGGTTGTATTACTTGTAACGAAGGCAGTCCGTTAGCGTTGACTGCAAAATTTCCGGTGGTTGTAGTGGTTGGTCCCGAATTCGTAACGGGAAGTTCTCGCATGAAAGCAGGCACCGCACAGAAATTGGTTTTGAATATGATTTCAACTGCTACGATGATTCAATTAGGTCGCGTAAAAGGTAACAAAATGATCGACATGCAACTGAGCAACGTCAAACTCGTTGACCGCGGCGTTCGTATGATAATGGGAGAAATCCCGGTGAGTTATGAGGAAGCTTCGGCTTTGTTAGAAAAACACGGCAGCGTCAGAAAAGCGGTGGAAGCTTACCAAAGTTAGCATGAAGAAAGTCCTCAAAATAGTGTTCTTTTTGGCTATCACATTTGCTATTGGGCTTTATGCTTATCGCCATTCTGTTCGGGCTTCTGTGGTGGAATATAAATCGGATCGCAATGCGGATGACTATCCTAAAACCTTAGACAGCATCAAACTCATCAGAAGCCAATTAAAAGGAAAAAGCACAACTGAAATCGGAAGAACATTCACCAATCAACTGACTAACAAAATATTTCCCTACTGGTACGGCACCGATTGGAATTTTAACGGCACGAGTCAAAAACCCAACGAAGGCAGCATTGCTTGCGGATATTTTGTAACTACTACCTTGAGAGATATTGGAGTGGATATTAACCGAGTAAAATTGGCCCAATGCGCTTCAGAGGAAATGATTAAAAAGTTGGTTTCTGAAGACAATATTTATCGCTTTTCCAATAAAAATATTCAAGAGTTTGAAAAGACTTTAAAAGAAAAAGGCAACGGGATTTATGTGGTTGGTTTAGACCATCACACCGGCTTTTTATATTTATCCGAAGAAGGCAATTACTTCATTCACTCTAGTGGCGCTCGACCATTTAAAGTGGTTAAAGAAAAATTGGCGGAATCAAGTTTATTAATCAAATCAAAATACCGAATTGCCGGCAAACTGTCTTCCGACAAACAATTGCTTAACAATTGGGTTAAATTATAAATAACCATTATGAAAAAAAACATTACCATAGCGTTATTATTCTTCTCCATATTTTCCTACTGTCAACAAATGTCTTTAGAGAAAGGAAGATTTTATCTCGGCGGAAACCGAATTGACAGTCGAGAAGCCAAAAACTTATTTGCTACTAATGTCAAGGCGGCAGCACTCTACAAACAAGCCAAATCAAAAGAAGCGTTGGGCGGATTTCTGTTAGGTTTCGGAATCGGATTGACCGTTGGCGATTTAGCCATAGGCTTGTTTTCGGATAAAAAATACCCGACGGAAATGACTTATATCGGTCTTGGTTCGGTAGCGGTTTCTATTCCGATTTTGTCGGGAAGAAAGAAGCGTTATGAAGAAGCTGTTTCCCTTTACAATTCGGAGCATAAGGAGTTAAAATTAGGCGCAAATATGCCGCTTGAGTTTAATGCCATCTCCAATCAAAACGGATTGGGTTTCCAACTAAAATTTTAAATTATGTCGATTAATAAAGCTTTGCTCGATAAAGGAATTAAGTTCATGCTCTATGCTCTACCATTGATGTTCATTGGTCCGAGTGTGATGTACAATGCCTTAATCAACAAACAAAATATTTGGCACTGGTTGGTTTTGGCAATAGGGATTTTCTTGAGCGGATTGGCCGTGTTTTTTTTATTTAAAGGCGTAAAAACCATAACCGATGCCTTATTTGACCATGATAGAAAATAATTATTTAGTAAGCATTCAAAAGCAGTTTCTCTATTATAAAACAATAGCGGAAAAAGCGA
>NZ_CAMLRU010000260.1 GCF_946482535.1 uncultured Flavobacterium sp. | reverse complement strand
TTGATTTTGACAGATCTCTAGAAACCCGGCTCTAAACCGGGTTTTTTAGTTTTATTTAAAACCTAATCTGGTCTTTAATTTTAAGAACAATAAAGCAATCGCGTAGGCATCGTCTGAAGCCGAATTTTTATCACTCAAAGGCAGTTTGTAATGTTTCACCAAATCATCAATTGAAAAAGACTTATTGGTAATATCCATAAACTTTTGATGCATGATTTCAATATCTAATGCTTCGTTTTTTAATTTACCGCAATCCATTTTTTCTAAGGCTTCATTGATAAGCTCAATATCAAAATGAATGCGATGACCAACCAAAACCGCATTGCCAATATATTCCACTAAAGCTTGAATAGCGTTGTATTCGGCTAATTTCGGCAACTTACTTTCAATAAGGAATTCGTTGGATAAACCATTATCATGTAAGTATTTGTATTGAAGAATAACCACTTCAAAATGGTCTCCGATTAATATCACATCATTTACAACACCAATCGCTCCAAACGATAAAATCACATCCTTCTTTGGATTTAATCCGGTTGTTTCCGTACTTAAAATCACATAGCGGTTGGATTTGGTTTCAAACTTTGATAAATAAGTCTTCCAAAACTCCGGATGCTCTTTGTTTATATTTTTAATCCAATCTAACATGCTTAAGAAAATTGTGTTAATTGAAATTTGTCTTTAATAAGGTCTTCTAACTCACGCATTGGTGCCAGAGCATTTTTTAGCTTTTCGCGATCCACTTTTGTGAGCTCTTCTATATTGACAAAATCACCGGTACTGTCGTTTTTTAATCCTTCTAAGGTTCTGAATTTGGATAAGATTAAAAAAGCATCTGCACAATTTAAATAAATTTCCGAAAACTTAGGATCTGCCAAAGCCAATTGCTTAAAACGGGAATAAGTATTATTGATTCCTCTCAGATTCATACTCACGGCAAACAACCTTGCACCGTCAACCAGCGGCATGATGGCTCTGTTTTTAATATCAAACTTTCCTTTGTGTTCACCTTCTTCTTCTAAATTGAATTTCTTAAAGAAATTGAGCGGTGGATTTTTGCGTAAAGCATCATTGCCCAGATAATCAAAGAAAAGTGCGTTATTCTTGGTGTTTTTAAAAATCAAATCAGATATGGCATCTTCAATTTTACCTTCGCCAAAAGCAATCTCATAATCAAAAAAGATGCTGCTGATGTCGTTTGATTTTTCACCTGGCGTTTTCATCCAGTTGTTGTATTGTTTGATCCAATCACTGAGCGATTTACACCAAAGCATGTTACTGGCCATATGACCGTTCGGACAAAATTGGTAACCCACTTTTTCCAATATAGCTGTTGTTCTTTTGGCCAACTTTATGAAATAATCTTTAACATCTCGGTATTTTTCCGGAGCTACATCTTCAAAAATCAAAATACTGTCTTGGTCTGTCAGCAACAATTGTTCTTTTCTTCCCTGACTTCCGATACTTAACCAAGCAAATCGCGATGGAGGAGAACCTAAGTCCAAAATAGCCAATTCTACAGAACGTTTTATGATAGCTGTTATAATCTCACCGGTTATATTATAAATATGAGGTAAAGGAATATTTTTAGCAATAGAGGATTGAATCAAATCGGTTAGTTTTTCTCGTACCAATTTTAATTCTTTAGGCGATAGGGAACGTTTAATTTCTTTGATCAAAACTCCCGGGTTATTGGCTTGTGCCACAATTAAATCGTGTTCTGAAATAATACCTTTAACTTCAGACTTGTCAGAACCGTCAATTGTGACACACAAATGGCTGACATTGTATTTTAACAATAACAATTGCGCTTCGGCTACTGAAACATTTTCAGGAACAGTAATAACCGGTGCAGACATAATCTTGTCAACAGTTGTCGAGATAGGAAAGCGGCCGTTAGCAATTTTTGTACGGAAATCAGTATCGGTCACTATTCCGATTGGATAATTGTTTTCTAAAATAATAGCACTGTCAATGAGGTTTTCGGTCATTAACTGAGCAGCGTCTTTTACGGCTGTATTTTGTGCAATTTTCAAAGGTGTTTTGTTGTACGCTAACGATTGAAAATATTGTATTTCGCTGGTTTGATTTTCTGTATATACGTTGTCTGTAATGAGCTTTCCGCGATTTTCTTTGTCAAAAGGATTGCGCGTATTGGTGGCAAAACTCTCCAATAAGAAATCGAGCACTTGCGGATTTTGCGCAACAAACGGTTTAAAAATATTGATAGGAATGGCATAAACAATACTGTCTTCACGTGCTTTGGCCGTCATCATGTAATTGTTTTTGGCAAAAAACGGACGCAGACCAAAAACATCACCGGCGTAACACTTGTTGAGTAGTGTTTCTTCAGCATCAGCAATGACTGAAAGATTAATCACGCCTGAAGCTACTACATAAAAACTATCATGTAGCTTGTCGTCAATTTGAAACAAAACTTTATGCTTGTCTAAATTAACAACACCAATACTAGTGGCAACTTGAATCAGTTCATCATGACGCAAATAATTGAACGGCGGATATTCTTTTAAAAAGTTGGCAATATTTTCAGCAATAGAATTACTCATAGCAATAATTTAAAATAAATCTGTTTGTTTCGACTTCACAAAAATAGTAAAGGTTTAGGCAAGATAGGGTTGATTGTTAAAAA
>NZ_CAMLRU010000259.1 GCF_946482535.1 uncultured Flavobacterium sp. | reverse complement strand
ACTCACGTAATCGTATTAGCGGCCACCAACAGAGCCGATGTATTAGACAAAGCTTTATTGCGTGCCGGACGTTTCGACCGTCAAATTTATGTTGACTTACCGGATGTAAGAGAGCGCAAAGAAATATTTGAAGTACACTTAAAACCTTTGAAAAAAGTAGAAGATTTAGATGTAGATTTCTTAGCCAAACAAACCCCGGGATTCTCAGGAGCTGATATCGCCAACGTTTGTAACGAAGCGGCTTTAATCGCTGCCAGAAACAATAAAACTATGGTCGACAAACAAGATTTCTTGGATGCCGTTGACCGAATCGTAGGTGGTTTAGAAAAGAAAAACAAAATTGTTACTCCTGATGAAAAAAGAGCGATTGCCGTTCACGAAGCAGGTCATGCCACAGTTAGTTGGATGCTAGAACATGCCGCTCCTTTGGTAAAAGTAACCATTGTACCGCGTGGACAAAGTTTAGGTGCCGCTTGGTATTTACCGGAAGAACGTTTGATTGTTCGCCCGGAACAAATGCTAGATGAAATGTGTGCCACTATGGGTGGGCGTGCAGCCGAAAAAGTGATGTTTAATAAAATCTCTACCGGTGCTTTGAGTGATTTGGAAAAAGTTACCAAACAAGCTCGTGCTATGGTCACTATTTATGGATTGAATGATAAATTGGGTAATATTACCTACTACGATTCTTCAGGGCAAAGCGAATACAATTTCTCCAAACCATATTCTGAAGAAACTGCTTTGGTAATTGATAAAGAGATTTCAAATTTAATCGAAACAGAATACCAAAGAGCTATTAAAATCTTGGAAGACAACAAAGAAAAACTACAGCAATTGGCCGATATTCTGATTGAAAAAGAAGTCATTTTCAAAGACGACTTAGAAACCATTTTTGGCAAAAGACCTTTCGATAATCATACTGAAGAAACTGTAGCAGAAACAGTCTCTGAATAACATTTACGGTTTTTTAACATTTTTTTAAAATCTTAATTCAAAACATACTTTTGAATTAAGATTTTTTTATCTTTGAGGGATTTCAAATACCAAAACAGATTATACCCATACAAGCATGAGTCTTTTCAGAAAAATATTTGGCACAGGTAATGATGCCTCTGACGAAGAAAGTCAAAGCGAATTTAACAATGCTCCTTCCAGCTTTTCACTGCTTCCGGTAGATGAAAAGTTTACTTATAATTTCAAAAAAAACGGCGGTAAATTTTTGTACTGCGAAAACTTAAATGAAGTAAAAGACCAGTTTTTAAACATCTTAGAAGAAAACGATTGGTTCGAATGTGAAGCCCTTTGCTATGAGCCAAAACTATTCAGTATGTTAGATGAAAACAAACTGATGTATGACAAGCCTAGCAATCCGAAGTTTTTATTTGCCAGTTGTGAAAATTTGATTGCCGATGAAGGTTCCGTCCTTTTTTCATCCAACCAAATCAAACAAAACAAACCCAACGATTTACCAATCAACATCATTATTTTGGCCACTACCAGTCAGATTTTGGAAACCAAAAGTGACGGGTTACGCGTAATTAAAAAGAAATACGATAAAGATTACCCTACCAATATCACTACCATCAAATATTTCGAAAAAGCCAAAGACGAAGACTTCCTGCAATACGGAAGCACCGCCAAGAATTTATACCTCTTGCTTTTAGAAGATTTATAACATGACAACCACCATAACAAGAGCTTTATCCGGAGCAGTATACGTATTGTTACTGGTTGGCGCAACTTTGTATTCTCCACATAGCTTTTTGTTATTGTTTGGCATTTTATTGCTTTTTTCTGTGGTGGAATTTTGCAAACTAGTATCGTTGAAACCTATTCTTCCGCTTGTTATAGCTACAATTGGCTACGTCCTTTTTAACTTAAACAATACTGTCAAAACCAACGAAATTTTACTGCTCATTGCGGCCTTATTAGTTTCCATTCGTTCCCTTTTGTTTTTGTTTGAGAAAAAGGACCGATTTCTGGATACACAAGCCAAATATGTTTTCCTAATTGGCTATCTCATTATTCCTATCATCATTTTTACCAAAATCCCATTTATTAATAACCAATACTTCCCCGAAATAATCATCAGTATTTTAGTTATTATTTGGGCCAATGATACTTTTGCTTATTTAGTTGGTATCACTATGGGAAAAAACAAACTCTTTGAAAGAATTTCACCTAAGAAAACTATAGAGGGCTTTGTAGGCGGAGTGATTTTTGCGGTCGTGGCCGGAATTTTATTAGCACATTTCTACTTAGACCAAGACCTTATAAAATGGATAATCATTGCCATGATTGTCAGTGCTTTCGGTACCTTAGGCGATTTGATAGAATCTAAATTCAAAAGAATAGCCGGAGTGAAAGACAGCGGCAATATCATGCCCGGACACGGAGGTTTTCTAGATCGCTTGGATAGTATTATATTTGTAGCACCATTTGTTTATTTGTTTTACCAAATTATCTATTATGTTTCATAAAGAAGGATATAAAATCATTTTCATTGCTATTTTAAGTTTTGTTGCTGCATTATTATTAACCGATAAATTCGTGCACATTAGCTGGCTTAGGGTGTCAATCCAACTTGTTTTTGTATTCCTTTTTGTAATGATTTTGCAATTCTTCCGAAACCCGAACAGAAAGATTACACCCAATGAAAACTATTTCTTAGCACCTGTT
>NZ_CAMLRU010000258.1 GCF_946482535.1 uncultured Flavobacterium sp. | reverse complement strand
GTACCCAAAAGATTTTACTTTTGTTTGTCCAACAGAATTGCATGCTTTTCAAACTGCTTTAGGTGAGTTTGAAAACAGAAACACCATCGTAATCGGTGCTTCTTGTGATACTAACGAAGTGCACTTTGCTTGGTTGAATACCCCAAAAAACAATGGCGGAATAGAAGGCGTTACTTATCCGCTACTAGCTGATACTACGAGAAACTTATCGGCAGCTTTAGATATTTTAGATGCGGAATGGGTTTATGATGCCGAGTTAAACGACGAAATCTTAGAAGGTTCTAATGTGACATTCAGAGCGACTTATTTAATTGACGAAACCGGAAAAATTTTCCACGAAAGTGTAAACGATATGCCATTAGGAAGAAACGTAAACGAGTATTTGAGATTAATCGATGCTTATACTCACGTGCAAACTGTTGGCGAAGTTTGTCCGGCCAATTGGAATAAAGGACAAGAAGCTATGACGGCTGATCGTTTAAGCACTGCTGCTTATTTAAGTCAAAACTAATTTTGCCCTTACATCATAAAAAAACGTCCCGTTTATCGGGACGTTTTTATTTTAGGGAGTGAAGACGGTTTTATAATTGTGCCAATAGCGCCAAATCATAAACAGATTACCTAAGAAAAGCAAAGCCGCAATGGGCAAAGTTTCCGGTGACAGAAAATAATTAATCAGTAAAATATTCAAGGTTACCGGTAAAATCACTATGTTGGCTAAGGTTACATAACGGCCTACAACATAAGACAAGCCACAGAGTAACTCAACTGCTTTGGCCAGCGGAATCAAATAAACAGAAGCCACTAAACCGGTATTGAAAGCTTTAAAATCTCCTGTGGTTACAGGTTCTGGTGCTAATTTTAAAAAGAAACTGACAGAAGCAAACAGTAAAAATAATCCAATAAGAACTCGAATAATAAGGGTAGCGATTTTCATGATTGTTGAAGTTTTTGGTTGGTCTATCAAAGTTAAATAAAAAATACCAAAAGCCGGAAGCTAATGGTATTTATTTAAGAATCAATTAACTAAGGATTATTTTTTGACAAATCGCTTGTAACCGATATAGACTAAACCGGCTATTAAGAATAAAGCCCAAAGTTGGGTTACAAAAGCAACAATGCCTTCCAGCATAAACCAACCGGTTTTTAAACTGTCCCAAATTTGTAACCCAATATGCGGTCGGTAAGCATTGCTGTTTTTTTCATTGAATACCAATTCTTTTTTTACCGTTTCTCTTTGGTACAAATACAAAGTCACGGTGCTGAAATTCACCTGATCTTCTAAAGATAAATTTTTAATGATTTGCTCATCGCTTTCGGTTTCACGGTTGAGGACTTTGTCTTCTGCGTTGGTGATGTCGTTGATCTTTTTGCCTTTAGCATCAATACCTTTTTCTAAGCGTTGCTGACTTTTGGTCAACCGTTTTTGGGCCAATTTATTAGATAATAATTGTAAGGCTACATCATCGGCTTTAATCAATCGGCTGTCGAGAAAATCGACTTCTTTGGCTAAGGAAGTTAAAACGGTATCCAATTGCGTATTCGGAACCCGAAGCGTAATGGTGTTGTCAACCGTGTATTTGGTGGTTTCGAGTATGCTGTCTTGGCTTACCTGAGTTTCATCGTGTTCGTTAACGGTGCTTTTTAAATCGGTAAAGGTTACAAAACCACCGTGTTTGCTGACGATGTTTTCAATGGCGTAAGTTGATTTAGCGACGTTTTTGACTTTAAACTTCAAATCAGCCGTTCTCACAAACTTCCGATTTGAGGCTTTGTTTTCTACTGCAGCGTTGGAGGAAGTAGTGGTTACTGCGGTGCTGTCGGTAACAGATATATCTGCCGTAGCTTCTACAGATTCTGCTTGTTTGCAGGCAAAGGCAATTCCTAATAGTAGTAATGCCAAACTCAGTTTTGATAAGTGTTTCATGTTTCAATCCATTTAAATAGTTATTAATAGTTACAATTCCAATACATATTATTTTTTGAGCGAGTCGGAGTAGTTTTCTATCAATAGCTTTAAAGGGATTTACTTGTTAAACGTTAATTTTAGTCCTACTAAAAAGCGTGCCAAAAATTCGACTTTCTTCGTTTGTCCCGAGAATTATTTTTGTTGTAATTTTGAATACCATTAAAAACAGCTTACTTGAGAACCATTATTACCCGAAAAATTGAAGCAACCACAACTTTTAAAAGTCAATTATTGGCTTGGTCGCAACAGTTTCGGGAAGTGGTTTTTTTGGATTCTAATGACTATCAGCAAAAATATTCGAGCTATGATTGTGTGTTGGCTGTAGAGGCTTTTACCTCCATAAAAACAGACCATCACAACGCCTTTGAAGATTTAAAGCAATACCAGCAACAAGCCAAAGACTGGCTTTTCGGTTATCTTTCTTATGATTTAAAAAACGATACGGAAGAGTTAACCTCTGACAATTTTGACGGTTTGGATTTTCCCGATCTGTTTTTCTTTCAACCTAAGAAGTTGTTTTTGTTGAAAGACGATGAATTAGAAATTCATTATCTCCGAATGTGTGATGATGAAATCGATTCTGATTTCGATGCAATCATAACTTGCCAACAACCAACAACCAATAACCAACAACCCAAAATAGAACAGCGCATTTCAAAAGAAAACTACATTGCCAAAGTCACCGAAATGCTTTCCCATATTTACCGTGGTGACATTTACGAAGCCAATTTCTGTCTGG
>NZ_CAMLRU010000257.1 GCF_946482535.1 uncultured Flavobacterium sp. | reverse complement strand
TTTATTTTCTCATCGCTGTTTTTACAATATAAAAATAAAACTAAAAAAAGAATTAGTAATAAATATTGAATGTATTTCATAGTCTTAAATTTACATAAAACAAGCCAACAATATCCCCAAAATAATCATTGAAATCTTAGCAATATTAAACTTGTGTCCTTCGCTGCTTTCAAAAATGATGGTGGAGGAAATATGGAACAGAATTCCGATGACAACCGCAGTGATTTCAGTGTAATATTTTGTTATTGATGGCGCAGTATCGGAAACAAATGTACCGAGAGGAGTCATGAAAGCAAAGGAAACCATGAAAACAAACAAAGCCGTTTTATTCAATTCGGCATTGAGGAAAAAAGTCGTCAGAATGATGGCGATAGGTAAGTGGTGAATCGCAATTCCGTAAGCCAAATCGTGATGATGACCTACCGGAAATCCTTCTAAAAACGCATGAATACACAAACTGATGAACAATAACCAAGGCATTTGTCTGATTTTGTCGTGACCATGAACATGACCGTGTTCGACACCTTTGGAGAAAAACTCTAAAATGATTTGGAACAAAATGCCCACCATGATAAAAATGCCCACTTTATGATTATGACTTTCATAAACTTCAGGCAACAAATCCATTACTGTGATTGAAAGCAAAAACGAACCGCTAAACGCCAATAACAGTTTGAGATTGTTCTTCTTTTTAGGTTTAATAATCAATGCAATTGCATAGCCTAAAAGTACTGAAAGTAAAGGAAGTATGTAATTCATTTATTTGAAAATCATTATTAATCGCTCACTGGTATTCTTGTGGAATTTCTTCAGTTTGTAATCGCCGAAAGTATCCAATAAATAAATTCCGGCTTCATTCATCATGCGTTGAAAATCCTCTAGAGTATAGGCTTTTACTTTTTCGGTAAAGTGAAATTTCTCGCCATTGGCTTCAAAGTCGATTTCTTTGATGATAAACGAATCGGCTTGGTATCTTTTAATATGGAAAGTGATTCCGTCCACTTCTTTGGTTTCTTCCGGAATTAAATTCTCTAAAACGGTGTAAACATTCATAAAATCAATGACTGCAAAACCATATTCTGAAAGACTTTCTTTAATGGCGATTAGTGTTTGTAAATTATCTTCTTCTTTTTCAAAATAACCAAAACTGGTAAACAAATTAAAGATGGCATCAAACTTTTCTTCAAAAGGGTCACGTTTGTCATGCACCATAAAGTGAAGTGTCTCATTGGCATTTTTATTGGCTTCCGCGATGCTGTTTTCCGATAAATCGGCACCGATTACATCATACCCCAATTGGTTTAGATAAATAGAGTGACGGCCTTTGCCACAAGCCAAGTCAAGGACTTTAGCCTTTTCGGGTAAATTTAAATAATGGGTAAGATTGTCCATGAAGATTTGGGCTTCACGATAGTTTCGGTCTTTGTATAAAATGTGGTAATACGGGGTATCAAACCAGGAAGCGTACCAATTTTCGGATTTACAATTTGTAGTATCTGACATTTATTCTTTTCAAATGAATTCTTCACGCACAAAATTAGTGTATTTTTGCCGAAGAATGTCCAAGTTTGAAATTTAGTCCCGAAGTTTCGGGATACGATTTGAAATTTATTTGGAATTTGTTATTTGAATATTGGAATTTACAGTAGATGGAGAATTTTAAAATGGTAGCCAAAACCTTTTTTGGTTTTGAAGAAATATTGGTTAAGGAGTTGCAACAATTAGGAGCGCAAGAGGTTGAAATAGGAACTCGTGCCGTGACTTTTAAAGGCGATAAAGGATTTATGTACAAAGCCAACTTATCGTTGAGAACCGCTTTGAAAATCTTAAAACCCATTTACCATTTCCGAGCGTTTAACGACCAAAGTTTGTACAAAGGCATTCAGGGAATTGATTGGAGTAAATATATGAATGCCAACCAGACTTTTGTGATTGACACTACCATTCATTCGGATCATTTCAAACATTCGCAGTTTGTTTCTCAAAAAGCCAAAGATGCCATAGTAGACCAATTCAGAGAAAAGTTCGGGCAGCGACCAAGTATTGATAAAGACTTTCCGGATTTGAGAATTAATATTCATATCGACCGTGACCAATGTTCGGTTTCATTAGATACATCGGGTGCTTCATTGCATCACCGAGGTTACAGAACCGCAACGAATATCGCACCGATTAATGAAGTTTTGGCGGCAGGAATGTTGTTGTTATCAGGTTGGGATGGCAATTCGGATTTTTTAGATCCGATGTGTGGTTCGGGAACGATTTTAGCGGAAGCAGCCATGATTGCCTGTAATATTCCGGCGAATATCAACCGAAAAGAATTTGCTTTTGAAAAATGGAACGATTGGGATAACGATTTGTTTGATCAAATTATCGATTCGTTAATGAAACGCACCAAAGAATTCCATCATACAATCATTGGTTACGACAAAGCGCCAAGTGCCGTTCAGAAAGCCAAAGACAATATTATCAATGCTAATTTAGAGGATTATGTAACCATTAGTCAGGCGAACTTTTTTGACACCAAAAAAGAAACGGCCGGACCATTGCATATGGTTTTCAATCCTCCATACGGAGAACGTTTGGATATTGATTTAGAGCGTTTTTACCGAGAATTGGGCGATACTTTAAAGAATAATTACCCTAACACCAATGCGTGGTTTATCACAGCCAACTTAGAAGCATTAAAGTTTGTCGGGTTAAGACCTTCCCG
>NZ_CAMLRU010000256.1 GCF_946482535.1 uncultured Flavobacterium sp. | reverse complement strand
GTGAAAAGAATTCCGACCAATGACCCAAGTAATGAATCCCGACAATAAAATACCGTAAAACAAAACCTTAAGCGAGATATCACGGTAAAAATAAATCAGCGCCGTAGTCAATACAAAAAGCGGAATGGTATTGTTAGCAATGTGATTCAAATCGCCATGCAAAAACGGACTCAAAATAACGCCCTGCAAACCCGAAAAATTTCGAGGCAAAATCCCGTGCGAAGTCAAGTCGATATTAAAACTGTTTTCAAAAAAGAAAACCGACCAAATCAAAATCAGTAAAAAGCTTGGCACTATCCAAACCGAAGGTGTAAACTTAAAATGATGGTAATCGTTCATGTTTTTATGATAACGGTAAACTCTTGTCAAAAACACAGCCAAAATAAAAGTAATGCTAATTTGTCAGTTGGCCAAGTTTAAAAGAAGCCGACAGTTTAAATTTAGCCCCGATTGAAGTGACATCTCGTCTTTAGGACGAGATATAACGGACAGCGGGAACTACGTTTAAAAAAATGCCCTAACGATTGGCTCCAAAAAATTTAAAACTGTATTTTTACCACATGGAAGTACCCTTGGCAGAACGCATCAGACCCCAACGTTTAGAGGATTACATCAGTCAGTTACATCTGGTTGGTGAGAACGGCTCGTTGACCCAACAAATTGCCCGTGGCGTGATTCCGTCGATGATTTTTTGGGGTTCACCCGGCACCGGAAAAACCACCTTAGCGCAGATTATTGCCAAGCAAAGTAACCGCCCGTTCTACGAGTTAAGCGCCATTAACAGTGGCGTAAAAGACATCCGAGACGTGATTGAAAAAGCCAAAACTAGTGGTGGTTTGTTCACGGCTAAAAATCCGATTTTGTTTATTGATGAGATCCATCGTTTCAGCAAATCGCAACAAGATTCTTTATTAGCTGCAGTCGAAAAAGGTTGGGTAACCTTAATCGGCGCCACGACCGAAAATCCGAGTTTTGAAGTCATACCCGCTTTGTTGTCACGTTGTCAGGTGTATATTTTGAATCCATTTTCTAAGGAAGATTTATTGGCTTTGCTCAACAGAGCGATGAAAGAAGACAAAATTATTTCGGCCAAAAAAATAAAACTAAAAGAAACCGAGGCGTTATTGCGACTTTCAGGCGGTGACGGACGCAAACTATTAAATATTTTTGAACTCGTCGTAAACGCCAGCCCTGAAGGTCAAATTACAATTACCAACGACAAAGTTTTAGAATTGGTCCAACAAAACACCGTGCTATACGACAAAACCGGTGAACAACATTATGATATCGTTTCGGCTTTTATCAAATCTATCCGTGGTAGTGATCCGAATGGTGCTGTGTATTGGTTGGCCCGAATGATTGAAGGCGGCGAAGATGTAAAATTCATTGCCCGACGCATGTTGATTCTTTCCAGTGAAGATATCGGTAATGCAAATCCAACGGCTTTTATCATGGCTAATAATACTTTTCAAGCGGTTTCCACCATTGGTTATCCCGAGAGCAGAATTATCTTGAGTCAGTGTGCAATTTATTTGGCGACTTCCCCTAAAAGCAATGCGAGTTATATGGCTATAGGTGAAGCTCAAGCTTTGGTTAAACAAACCGGTGATTTATCGGTACCGATTCATTTGCGTAATGCCCCGACCAAACTGATGAAAGAATTGGGCTATGGCGAAGAATACCAATATTCGCATAATTATGCCAATAACTTTTCGGAACAAGAATACTTACCCGATGAAATTAGCAACACCGATTTCTACAAACCCGGAAACAACGCCCGCGAAAATGAAATGCGAACATTTTTGAAAAACCGCTGGAAGGATAAGTATGGGTATTAGTTTTAGTGTTCAGTAAGTAAGCTAAGTATTTAACGCTTAAAACTTAAGATTAATCGGTTCTGAAACTAATTGACCATTTTCGTAGCGTTCAAAAACCCATTTGCCATCCTTAATTAAAACCGTTCCGTTTACGCCGTTTTTATCAGCCATGAAGACATTGGTTTGCGAAGTTTTGTACAAGCGCATAATCACTTTAGGCTCATTGTCTATCACTTGATATCCGTTAGCTGTTGGCTGCGCAAAGAAAAAAGGCTCAGTGCTTACTACAGTTGGCGCCGTCTGAACAGGCGTGCTTACTTGAGGCGCAGGTGTTGCCGGAACTGCCGGTTCTGTAGGTTGAACAGTTGTAGCCTTTCCTCCGTTATACTTATAGTCTAAAGTTTCAAATGATTTTGAAGTACCTCTAAGAGCTTCATTAAAAGCCGGTGCTAAATCTTTAGCACGACTACTGCCATATTCAGATTCAAAAACCACACGCTCCTGACAATCTTTTAAAACAACTTTAATTTTGGTCATAAACATACTTGGGTCTTTTTCTAAAGAAGCATATAAAACATTGCATCTGCTGTTGGTGGCTTCGGCAGGCATTTCTTCGGTACTTAAATAAGCCTTGAAACCGTATTTTTGCAACAACGATTTGGTGTTGGTGTTCAATCGATAACGATCATTTTCTTTAAAAAAATCAAATTTTATCGGAACGATTACATATTGATAATCGTTAACGCTTTGCGAAAAAGAAGCAAATGAACACAACAAAATCAAAGAAAGCAGTACTTTTTTCATTTTTACAATATATTTTTTAATTCTATTAATCGATTGATGGTTGGTACATCGAGACTGTTGTGAGCGTTCTTTTCGTCGAACAAAATCGCTTTCATTCCAAAATCAATATCGCCTCCAACATCTGCCTCGACACAA
>NZ_CAMLRU010000255.1 GCF_946482535.1 uncultured Flavobacterium sp. | reverse complement strand
AGTCCGCTATTGTGTGAGACTACTTCGGCTGACTTCCCGGTGATACAATCCGGACAAGCGGTTGCGGCAGCAGGCGGAGTAGGCTATACCGTGACCAATGCCTTTACTAATAGTCAAATCATTACGGTAACGGTAGAAGGATGGGGAACTTATGAGTATAGTTTGGATGACGGACCAAGACAAGCGAGCAATATCTTTGAAGGTGTGTCCTTAGGCAACCACACGATACATGTTTGGGATACCGAAGGCGGTGTTGCCTTCAGTTGTGAAGAGTTGACCATACTAGACGTGATGGTGATAGATTATCCGCATTACTTTACACCAAACGGAGACGGCTTCCATGATACTTGGAATGTGGTGGGATTATCGAATTTTGCGGATCAAACAAAGATTTACATCTTTGACCGTTACGGTAAGCTCTTAAAACAATTGAGCGCGAGTGACCAGAGTGAAGGTTGGGACGGAACTTACAATGGTAAGCCACTACCATCAACTGATTATTGGTTTACAGTAGATTTCCCTGAGCAAGGAGCGATGAAGCAATTTAAAGCGCACTTCTCTTTGAAACGATAATAAACAAAACGCCACTCAATTGAGTGGCGTTTTTGTTGTGATAGAAAATGATACGTTTCATTAGCCCCGATTGTAGCGGCACCATGTAGAGCGTAAAGCGGGAGCAGAAGTGAGAGGATGCAGTAATGGTGTGCTCCTAAAAAATAAAAAAACGCCCCAAAGAACTGGAGCGTTATTTTTCAAAATGGTGGAGTCGGGGAGAGTGGTTTCACCCATCTCCACCGTGCCACTCCTGCAAATGCAATTTGACAGTTTCCGGCGAACCTGCCGTCTTTAAATAAAGAAATCCACTCAAGTAAACTTGGTGGATTTCTTTATTCAAAGTCGCAATCAAATTGCGTTTGATGTGGAGTCGGGGAGAGTCGAACTCCCGTCCAAACAAGCAACTAAAGAGCTTTCTACACGTTTAGTCTTTGATTGGGTTTTCGACAGTAGGCTATGCCAAAGACAGCGGCCTAATGCTTAGCTCTATCAGTGTCAGAAAGGATTCAGAGCATTACCTTTCCTAGGTTTACTTTTACGGTTCCCCTAAACCAGCCGCCATAAACCAAGGCTTCTGAGGAGAATCCAGCTTTCCGACCTTGTCGGAACGAGGCAAATCTTACTATGATTCAGATTAAGCAGCTAAAGCGTAATTATTTTCGCCGTTTATAAGTTTGTACCCATGGATTTACGAGCAATTGGTACCTTGCTCGACGTGCTTACTGTTCAATTCGACTTGCTGTCAAAACCAGTCGACCCCAGTTTGTTTTTTCTGATTAGCAAAAATCAGACCACAAAAGTAGTTAATTATTCGTCACTATCCTCATTCAATTTGAACGGATAATCGCCAAAAAGAGCAGCCAGTTTTTTGGACTGGTAGGTTTTCTTGGTGTATTTGTTGGATAGTGTGATGATGGTTACTTTTTCTTTTCTCAAATTGATGAAAGAAGAGGTGTTGCCATGCCACCAGCCGTTATGAAAAAAGAAAGGTTCTCCTTTTTCATATTCTACCATTCTGATGCCGAGACCGTAGTTTTTAAGTCCTTTGCTTTCGTAGCTGTAGCCTTTGTATACTTTTTTGAGTAGGTCAGGGTTTAAGAAGAAAGGCGCATAGCGTGCCGTGTCAAATTTTAATAGGTCTCTTGGTGTGGAATAAATATTTTTATCGCCGTAAATACCGTCTAAGTAATCGGTTCCGATTTCTACGTTATTACCTTTGTAGGATGGTACTATGTTTTCTCGGTCTTTTTCAAATTCACAAACATAAGTATTGTTCATTCCGAGCGGTTTGAAAATCATTTCTTTCATGGCTTCGGGGTATTTTAATCCGGTGGCTTTTTCGATGATTAGCGCCAACATAGCGTAATTCGTATTGCAATAGCTGAAATGCGTGTCGGTTTTGGTTTCTAAAGGGATTTCTTTTTCCACCATTACTTTGACGATGTCTTGATTGGTCAATATTTTTTTTCGGTCCCAATTGTTATTTTCATAAGTGAAGTAGGCATAATTTTTCATACCGCTTCTGTGATTTAGCAAGGTTTGTACCGTGACATCCGGATAGGGAAAATCTTCTATCAGAGTAGTTACTTTTTGGTCTAATTTTATTTTCTTGGCATCAATCAGCATTAGTACTGCAGTTGCTGTCAATACTTTGCTTACTGAGGCAATATGCAACGGAGTGTCTTTGGTAATTTTTTCATCGGTTCGTTTATTGGCGTAACCCATGTAATTTTCGTAGATAATTTGGCCGTTTTTAGCTACCAAAAAGCTCACATTATCATTTTTCTCAGACCAAATTTTTTCAAAAAATCGAGCGGAGCCGTATTTCTTGTCATTGACGTAGGCAGAAGTAAGTTTGGGTAAAGGTTCTTGTAAAGGCTGCATTACCGGAATTCCTTTATCGTTTATTTTAACGATGCCTTCTTCTGTTTTTTCTTGTTTTGAGCAAGAAGTAATCAGAAAGAATAATGACAGTAATGGTAATATATAGAGGCTTTTTTTGATTTTCATTTTGGAGACTTATAGAAACACAAATATAATTAATCAGGCTAGTAGCAGCGTTAATTTTTTCCAAAGCTTTCAACACGTTTTTCACAATTTTTATTTTTTCAAAAAAGTTTTGAAAACGTTTTCGTTACTCCTACTTTTGGGGCACAAAAATTTACAATATGAAATTCGGCATTATTAAAGAAAGAAAAAATCCTCCCGACAGAAGAGTTGTT
>NZ_CAMLRU010000254.1 GCF_946482535.1 uncultured Flavobacterium sp. | reverse complement strand
TAAAATCGTTTAAAATTATTGTGGTGAATGCCGTGGCGCCTTTTTCATTCAAGTGTCCGCAAGACGAAAAATAACGGTCTTCAGTCACTTTGTTTTCATAATTATAGACTTCGGGATAAACTGAATTGATTCGATTAAAATAAGCATCGCTGTCAGAACCTTGGCACATAGGCGAGGCAATGGCAATGAGATTGATGTTGTTTTTTCGGCACAAAGATTTGATCTCTTCGTAGGCTAAATTTCTTTTCGGACTGTAGTCTGAAAGGTCATAACTCATATTTGTTCCATCGTGTCTCAAAGCGTAAAAACCATCATTGTTCAAAGCGTTCGTTTTCTTATTAACAAGTGAGAAGAACATTTCCCTAAATCCGATTTTTGCATCGTTCTCTATATAGCGGTAAAACGGAATGTAAAACAGTTGGTTGTACTCCGGAATTTTTTGGTAATGTTGCTGAATGGTTTTCGACGTATGCAAGTAAGGCATGTACATTGCGCGTACGCCATCGGAATACGAATTGCTGTTGAGGTTCAAATCGACATCCAAAATGATGTTTTTGATTTTATAATTTTTTTCCAACATTAATTTCAAAAGCAAAGCCGTTTCATCCAATTTAGAACCGCTCATCCCAAAGTTAAATGCTTTAATGCCTTGGTCGTTAAAGACTTTGGCGACCATATGATTTTGTGTGCGCGAAGAACCCATAAACAATACATCAAAGTTTTTATCTTTTGCTGTAAGGACGTGCTGAATCTTATTGCGTTGCGTCGATTTAACATAAACCAAAGTATAAGCCATGTCTAACAACACCGCGGAAAGCACTGTAATCAAGAGAAGTTTACCAATAAAAACTACAAATTTCTTCATTAGAATTGAAAGTAAATAAAGTTTTTATAATCCGTAAATATGCCCAAAGCGATGATGGCCATGATGCTTAAACTCACTTTTAACACACTGTATTTCCCCGAAAGCGGTTCAATTTTATAACGATTGTTCCATTCGACTATCACAAATAAAAGGATCATCACCAGGATTTCGTAATTGTAGCGCTCGATGTTGAAATATTGTTTCTCAAAATGCCCGTCGGTGACTATCCTTTGAAGGTACGCAATAGCTTCTTGGATGGTTTTGGCACGGAAAAATACCCAGGCCAAACAAGTAATAGCAAAGGTTAAAAGGATATTGAAGATGATTTTTACCGAATCGATATTGAACGAAATCGTAAACGCATCCATGTTGCTTCGGTTCTTGTTTAAAACCAAAAGCGGAATAAAATACAGCGCATTAATCAAACCCCAAGCGACATACGTCCAGCTCGCGCCATGCCAAAAACCGCTGACCAAAAAGATAATCATCACATTGCGAATTTGGAATAACTTCGAGCCTTTGCTTCCGCCCAAAGGAATGTATAAATAATCTCTAAACCAAGAAGAAAGCGATATGTGCCAACGGCGCCAAAATTCGGCGATATCTCTTGAGAAATAAGGATAATTGAAGTTTTTCAGCAAGTCGATACCAAAGAGTTTTGACGTACCCAAAGCAATATCGGAATAGCCCGAGAAGTCACCGTAAATTTGGAACGCAAAATACACCGCGCCCAAAACCAACGACAAGGAATTCATCGAAGTATAATTGTCAAAAATAGCATTGGCATACATGGCACAAGTGTCGGCGATGACTACTTTTTTGACCAAACCCCAAATAATTTGGTAAACACCTTCTTTGGCTTTTTCAAAATCAAATTCGCGCTTGGCTTTCAATTGCGGCAACAAATGCGTCGCACGTTCAATCGGTCCGGCCACGAGCAATGGAAAATAGCTTACGAACAAGGAATAATCAACAAAGTTTTTTTCCGATTTGATTCGCCCGTAATAAATGTCGATGATGTAAGACAAGCCATGGAAAGTATAAAACGAAATCCCAATCGGCAAAATAACCTCCAATAAAATCGGGCTGACGTTAAAGCCAAAGGCCTGAAACAATTCGGCAAACGAATTCGCAAAAAAGTTATAGTATTTGAAGACGCCCAGAAATCCTAAGTTCATCAAAACACAAACCCAAAGCCATATTTTCCTCGATTGTTGCGTGGTGCTGTCTTCAATTTTGATGGCCAACACATAACACAGCAAAGTCGAGAAAATCAGCAGAAATAAAAACCGCCAATCCCAACAAGCATAGAAATAATAACTGGCAAAGATGAGAATGTAATTTTGACTCGCCTTCGATTTATTGGCCACAAACCAATACAACAGAAAAACTATCGGCAGGAAAACGGCAAAATGGAGCGAGTTGAAAAACATAGCAAATTAAAAATCAAAAATTAAATTCCAAATTCCAAATAAAGCTGTTTTTTGGAATTTGGAATTTCTCCCGAAGCTTCGGGATTGGAATTTTATTAAAAATTCGGACTCAAATTGTATTTTTTGTAGAAATTATCCAAAGCTTCTACGACTTCGTCTTCGGTATCGACTACTTTAATCAGGTTCATGTCTTCCGGACTTACCGTTTTCTCTCGTTCTATCATTACGGTTTTTACCCAATCTAATAAGCCCGACCAGAATTCGGTTCCAACCAAAATAATTGGAAACTTACCGATTTTCTTGGTTTGGATTAATGTCATCGCTTCGAACAATTCATCCAAAGTACCAAATCCGCCCGGCATTACGACAAAACCTTGGGAATACTTAACAAACATCACTTTGCGGACAAAGAAATAGTCGAAATTCAAGTTTTTATCTTTATCGATATAAGGATTAAAATGCTGCTCAAAAGGCAATTCAATA
>NZ_CAMLRU010000253.1 GCF_946482535.1 uncultured Flavobacterium sp. | reverse complement strand
CTTAAAAATCAGTACTTTTAAAAGCAAAATGACAAGTTTACTTGATCATTTTTTTTGTTTTATAGTATTTTCAAAGCGGAGCTTTGAAGGATATGTAATCCTTTAAGGTCACTATAAAAGTAAAAAGTCTACATTTTGATGTAGACTTTTTTTTTGGTTTAGTTTTTTAAAGCTTTAGTGGTAACATAATACCGCCAAGCTATAATTGCCAATTGCCATTTCTTAGCTTTGGCCATATCTAGTCTGCGCTTGGTGAAGCTTGGTAAAAGTAGTTTGTTGATTTTGGCTAACAGTTGGAACATGCTAATTGTTTTAGCTAAAATATAAAAAAAACCGCATTTCAGCGGTTTCTTCATTTTATGCTTTTTGAGTTTTCAAACTCTTGGTTGTTTTTTGGAGTTCTTTTTTGGCTTTCTCGAGTTCTGCTTTGGCTTCTTCCAATTCTTTTCTGGAATCTTCCAAATCTTTGTCGATGGATGATTTATCCGTTGGTTGGTTTTGTTTCATTAATTGATCCAGCTGTTCCTGCATTTTTTTCATTTGGTCAGCCAAGTTGCTATTACCATTGAAACGGAAGTTATAAATGTCATCATTATTGAAGTGTTCTGTTTGGTTGTTCTTCTTAATCTCTTCAATTTCTTCCGCTGAATAATCTTCTCCGCCTTCTACAACCTCACCATCTTCAATCACTAAAGGTTTTTTCCCGTCTTTTTTGATGATAATTTTTGATTTAGATTGACCGAAAGAAGGTGAATCCGGAAATTTAAACTCCAATTTATCGGTTGATAAACTATCGTTTTCAAAATTGAAATTGTACTCTTTCAGAAAATTTTCATTTCCGGGAAAACTACTTATAAAAGGGTTTCCGTCAAATGAATTACCGGCATTTCCAAAACCGACTTCCTCACCATTTTTAAAGAATTTGATAGTCGGTATCGGATTTTTATTGTCATAACTCAAAGAACCTTTGTTGCCGCTTTTGTCTTCAAAAGAGACATTGATAGCGGTAATTTCGCTTTTAGCATTTCGTTTAACATTGTTGTATTTAATGGTTACACCATAGTCACTCAAGGCTTTGATGTCGTCTTTCATTTCTTGCTCAGGAGTGCTTTTATTCCAAGTCATGACTACATTTTCTTTTTCACTTTTTGGACTCCAAGAAAATGACTTGCTGCTGGTTTGTGCAAAACTAAAAACAGGGCAAAGTAATAATAGGCTAATTACTAAACTCAATTCTTTTTTCATGATACAAAATTTAAAATTAAGGTTATACAAATGGTTGGATCAAACTTATAAAGTTCTCTTTTTTGACCAAACGGGTTTACATTTTTTTTAACTTTTATTTTGTTCTTTTAAGTTCTTCTCGCGCTTTGTCCAATTCGGCCTTGGCTTTTTTCATTTCCTCTTTGGCTTTTATCATCTCGGCTTTGGCTTGCTCCATTTCGGCTTTAGCTCTTTCCATATCCGGTCTTGAGAGTTCGATTTCTCTTTTGGCTCTTTCTATTTGTGGTCTGGCTCTTTCCATTTCTTCTTTGGCTCTGGCCATTTCTTTTTTGATAATTTCTTTTTGTTTGCCCATTTGCACTCTGACATCGGCCATGGCATCGGCTCTGAATTTTGCCACATCTTTGCCGTTAATCATCACCCGACTTTCTTTGCCGTCTTCACTATCAACAGTAATGCTATATTGTCCATTGGCGCCGGATTCTTTAAGTGCTTTTTCAATTTCTGCATCGTCAGAGATTACTTTGCCATTGATAATTACCATTGGTTTTTTATCACCTTTTTTAATGACAATTTTTGACTCATGAAGATTATTCCAATCCATTTCAGGCGCTTCAAGCGCTTCGGGTGCTTCCGGAACTTCCGGTAATTCAGGGATATTGATATCGAAATCAAAATTAAAGTCTTTCATGTCGGGCAAACTGTCGTTGAAGTTAAACACAAAGTCCTCTTCATTTGTATTAATGCCGGGCACATTGACATAGACACCTCTGTTTTTTGGTCTTCCAAATCCGATAGACTCATTGTTTTTGTAAAAGTGAATAGGTGTTATGGGTTCTTTTCCGTTGACTTGTGAAACGCCTTTGTTGCCGTTTTTGTCTTTGTATTCAACTTTAATTGCCGTAATTTCTCCTTTGGCATTCCTTTTAATTTTGGAACATTTTAAAGTAATGCCGTGATTCTCTTTTAATCTTTTGGCTTCTTCTTTTAATTCAGATTCAGAAGTGTTTTTGTTGATGACCAAACGAACATCTTCGCGATGCTGTAATGATCTTGCGATTTCTGCTTCTGATTCTTTTTCTTGTGCAATAGTTTTAATTTGGAACAAAAGCACAAATCCGATTAAGGCCGGAATGACCAAAATGTACTTCCATGAATTTCTTTTTTTGGATTGATGAGTGTTTAACATAACGATTCGTTTTTTGATTAATGATTGATAAAAATTGTTAGTGATTGATAAGCAATTTTGATGAGTAATTGCTTTTAAAAGTGCTCTTTGATACACTTTCGGGTCTTGTAATTGCTGCACCGCTTTTTGATCAGCGATGTATTCTAAATTCTGAATTATGGCTTTTTTGTAGAGCCAAACAAATGGATTGAACCAAAATAATATGCAGAATATTTTAGCGACTATTACGTCAAAAGAATGTTTTTCCTGACTGTGTACTTTTTCGTGTAAAAGGATGCTTTGCAATTCTTCTTCAGTATAAAGCGATGAGTTGAAAACAATATAATTAAAGAATGAGAAAGGTGCTATATTGTGATTTAAGTCGACCAATGTAAATTGTT
>NZ_CAMLRU010000252.1 GCF_946482535.1 uncultured Flavobacterium sp. | reverse complement strand
GTACGCTTTATAAAGTTAGAGTACGTTACGGATACAACAGTTATGGTAGCGAAATCAGATCAGACTGGAGCACCCAATGTAATGTCACCACACCAAGTATGCCATTGGCTCAAGTATTGGCATCACAATGTGGTCAGTCATTGGCTTCTATAAATTCTTTTGTTTATTCTACGGGCAATCTTGGAAATGCTAATTTGTTTGAATTTAAAGTTACTCGTATTCTTCATCCAGGAGATGCTCCGGTAGCTGTAACTCAAGAAACTATTCAAAGAATTGTGCCATACTTTAAGTTGACCATGCTTACCAACTTAATTGTTGGACTAGAAAAACAATATAGCATTGAAGTTCGTTACAGAGTCAACAACTTTGGAACACAACAATGGTCAGATTGGGGAGCTGCTTGTTCGGTTTTCACATCAGAGTTTCCAACCACCGGTGTGGTAGATGCACAATGTGATTTAATCGACTTTACTCCATCAATGTCGCAATACATTTATGCAAATCCAATAATTGGTGCTACTCAATATCGTTTCCGTTTGGAATTGTTTGATGAATTATCAGCAACACCTCAAGTACCTATTTATAGTCAGTATGTTGATAATACCGATAATTATGTAACATTGAATCAATTCACAGGATTAACACCGTCTACGACATATGTTATTACAGTATCGGTAGAATTGTACAGTGAATTTGGTCCTTATGGTAAAGATTGTGCGGTTACTACACCTGCCTTTACTTCTAAAGCCACACCGATTGCTGTCGCAGAAACATTTGAAGCTACCGCTTATCCGAATCCGTATACTAATAACTTTATGATTAATGTGAAAACATCCAGTCAATCAATGGTTACGGTAAAAGTGTTTGACATGGTCGGAAGATTGGTTGAAGAAAGAAAAGCCAATGTATCCGACTTAGAAAATACTACAATTGGTGACAGGTACCCAAGTGGCGTTTACAACGTAGTAATCACTCAAGATGAAGAAGTGAAAACGCTGCGTGTGGTGAAAAGATAATTGTCAAAACTAATTAATTATAAAACCCTCATTATTGTTTAGTGAGGGTTTTTTTATAGGGTTTATCACCACAGTACCGGTAAATAAGCAAAATCCCATTCCTTCAAATATTCCCAAAATAGAATTCCTTACCTTTGCCGCAAATTAGAACTACAATGAACACTTTTGAGCAATTCAATCTTCCGAAATCACTTCAGAAAGCCGTCGATGAATTAGGTTTGACTACACCTACTCCTATTCAGGAAAAATCATTTTCGGTGATTATGTCAGGACGCGATATGATGGGAATTGCCCAAACCGGTACCGGAAAAACATTTGCTTATTTGTTGCCAATACTAAAGCAATGGAAATTTGTAGCTACCGATACGCCTCGCGTTGTAATCTTGGTACCAACCCGTGAATTGGTAGTGCAAGTGGCTGCCGAAGTAGAGAAATTGAGCCAATTCATGTCGGTCAGAACTCTAGGTGTTTATGGTGGTGTGAATATCAATACCCAAAAAACAGCCGTGTATCAAGGTGTGGATATCTTGGTTGGAACGCCGGGAAGAATCATGGATTTGGCTTTGGATAATGTCATTCGATTCGACAGTTTGCAAAAATTGGTAATCGATGAATTTGATGAAATTTTAAACTTGGGTTTCCGATTTCAAGTGACTTCGATTTTAACCATGCTTAAAGGCAAAAGACAAAACATCCTATTCTCGGCCACCATGACCGATGAAGTAGATGAAATGCTGGAAGAATATTTCGAATTTCCCGAAGAAGTATCCTTGGCACCAAGCGGTACACCATTGGAACAAATTGAACAACTAGGCTATAAAGTGCCCAACTTTTTGACCAAAATCAATTTGATTATCGAGTTACTTAAAGACGATGCCTACGAACGTATATTGCTTTTTGTCAACAATAAAAAAACAGCCGATTTACTTTCTGATAAATTGGAAGAAGTTTATCCGGAGCAATTTGGCGTAATCCATTCTAATAAATCTCAGAATTATCGTTTGCAAACCATGGCTACTTTTCAGGCCGGAGAAATTCGCGGTATAGTGACTACCGATGTTATGGCGCGTGGTTTAGACATCTCAGATATTACCCATGTTATCAATGTTGAATTTCCGGAAATTCCCGAGCAATATATTCACCGTATTGGAAGAACAGGTCGTGCCGATAAATCAGGTATTGCTATTAGCTTGATTAGCCCGAGAGAAGAAGAAATCATGATTGAGGCTGAAATGTTAATGGAGAAAGAAATCCGGTTTCTTGAAATGCCTGCCGAGGTAATGATTGCAGAACGTTTGCTTGAGTTTGAAAAAGACAAAAAGAAACAAATGAAGTTCTTGCTCAAAAAACCAAAACTGGAAGGCGGCGCATCTTTTCATGAGAAAAAAGAAAAAAACAAAAAGGTAAACCTTGGCGGACCATCTAAAACGAAAAAGAAAACCGGCACTTCGGTCAATAGAAATATTTTAAAAAACCGAGCCGCTAAGCGTAAAAAGAAATAATCTTCGTGCTTAAATTCTTTTAAAAGGACTGTAATGAATCACAAAAAGTAGTATTTTTGACCAATCGTAGAATCACCGAATCCAAACGTATATAAACCATTGAGGTAAATCGAAATTTATAATGCAGTTCAAACACCCGGAAATTCTATATTTTCTTTTCTTATTGGTGATTCCAATTTTGGTGCATTTGTTTCAATTGCGACGGTTTAAGAAAGAATACTTCACCAACGTACAATTCCTAAAAGAGCTATCCATTCAAACCCGTAAAAGTTCCACCATCAAAAAGTGGCTGT
>NZ_CAMLRU010000251.1 GCF_946482535.1 uncultured Flavobacterium sp. | reverse complement strand
GAGATTTTCAAACATTTGACCCAAGACCACAATCAAACGCTTTTGGTAGTAACACACGACAATGATTTTGCCGCCAAAACGCAAAGAACCATTACCATGGAAGACGGTAAAATTATTTAACTACAATATCGTATTTTTCTAACAATCCTTTCAAGCCATCGACTGAGAAAACAGCTTTTTTGATTTTATTTTTTTCGGGGTCAAAAGTGTAATCATAACTCGTTGAAAAATCTGCTTTGTTGGCTATGGTGTCAATGAATACTGCTCTTCGCAGGTTGCAATTGTCAAACAACACTTCGGTTAAATCACTGGCCATAAAATCAACTGCAATCATGCTGCAATTGATGAACTGCATTTTTCGCATTTTCAAAGCATAGAATTTGGCATAATCCAACAAACAGTCCTTAAAGTGAAATTCAAAAATCACTTGGTCAGTCATCGCAAAATTGACATTGGTAAAATTACATTTGGTAAACCAAACCCCACGCAAGGAAACATAGTTTATTTTGGCATCTTTAAAATTGCATTCAAAGAAATTGCAATCTACAAATGAAACCGTTTTAAAGGTGCAATTGGTAAAATCACAATAGCGAAAAGTACAGTTTTCAAACTCTTTGAACTTGGTATTGTCGTCATCAAAAATGTCGAATTGGAATTCTTGGTCTAAAATATAATCGGAGGCCATCTTAAAAATTTAAGTGGTAAATCTACTAAATAAAATGGCAAAAGCTTACTAACAATTGTTGATAAAATTTAAGGCGATGTAAACAATTTGACAACCAACCAACAAGGATAAATAATACATTTGATAGTAACCAAACTTTAGCAGTATGAGAATTGAAACCGACCTGAAACTGGGCTTTAAAGACGTCATGATCAGACCCAAACGCTCCACTTTAAACAGTAGAGCACAAGTGTCATTGGAGCGCGAATTTAAATTTTTACACAGTACGCACAGTTGGACCGGAATTCCCATTATGGCGGCTAATATGGATACGGTTGGCACTTTTGAAATGGCTTTGGCTTTAGCTAAAGAAAAGCTCTTTACCGCCATTCACAAACATTATTCGCTGCAACAGTGGAATGACTTTATAAAAAATGCTCCTAATGATATCGCCGATTATATAGCCGTAAGCACCGGAACGGGCAAAAGTGATTTTAAAAAAATAGACGAGATTTTTACCCATAATCCCCAACTCAAATTCCTTTGTATAGATGTGGCCAATGGTTATTCTGAACATTTTGTGGGTTTTTTGAAACAAGCCCGCAAACAATTTCCCGATAAAGTTATCATCGCCGGGAATGTAGTCACCGGAGAAATGGTGGAAGAATTGCTCTTAGAAGGTGCCGATATTGTTAAGGTTGGCATTGGTCCGGGTTCGGTTTGTACGACCAGGGTGAAAACCGGTGTCGGTTATCCGCAATTGTCGGCTATTATTGAATGTGCCGATGCGGCTCACGGTTTGGGCGGACACATCATCAGCGATGGCGGTTGTGCGATTCCGGGCGATGTAGCCAAAGCATTTGGTGCGGGTTCAGATTTTGTTATGCTCGGCGGTATGTTGGCCGGACATACGGAAAGTGGCGGAAAATTAATTGAAGTCAATGGTGAAAAATTCAAGCAATTCTATGGCATGAGTTCTGAAACGGCGATGAAAAAACACGTTGGCGGTGTTGCCGAATACAGAGCCAGTGAAGGAAAAACGGTTCAAGTACCTTTCAAAGGCGATGTCATCGAAACACTTCATGATATCCTGGGCGGCATCAGAAGTACTTGTACTTATGTTGGTGCTTCCAAATTAAAAGAACTCACTAAGCGCACTACTTTTATCAGAGTGACCGAACAAGAAAATACCGTTTTCGGTAAATTATAATCATGGCAAAAGGCACTACTTTTTTTGAATACTGTCCGAGTTGCAGCGCGCAAAATTTTGAATATGCCAATAATTTTAAATTCCATTGCCATGCTTGCGGATTTGTATTGTATCACAACATAGCCGCGGCGGTAGCTGTTGTATTTACTTCAGAAGATAAAATACTGTTCACCATAAGAAATGTCGATCCCGATAAGGGAAAGCTAGACTTACCGGGCGGTTTTATTGATCCGGAAGAAACTGCAGAACAAGCGGCTTGCAGAGAAATCAAAGAAGAATTAGGATTGGACATTTCTCCGCAAGAGCTAAAATACATCACGACAGCGCCCAATAATTATTTGTACAAAAATGTAGCTTATCGAACCCTCGATATTTTTTACGAATGTACCTTGACTAAGACCGAAATACAAGTGGCCGCCAAAGATGAAATCAAAGACTTGATTTGGATAGAAAAAAAACAAATTGATTTGAACGCCATAGGTTTTACTTCCATTCGAAAAGTAATTCAAGACCGATATCTTTCGAAATAAAGTGTTTTGGATTGGTTTGGAGGTGCTAAAAGTTTTATTTTTGAATATCTTAAATCTTTCAGCATGTCATCCAATCAGAATAAAATCAAAACTTTTTTTAGCCTAATCAAGCAATCTTTAAAAGGAGAAGAACACGATTATACTCAGGGTAACGTTAAAACGGCTATTCTTTTATTATCGGTTCCGATGATTTTGGAGTTGAGTTTAGAATCGGTTTTTGCGGTTGTCGATATTTATTTTGTGGGTCATTTGCCCAATGCGGATGTAGCGGTTGCCACGGTAGGTTTAACCGAAGCGGTAATCTCACTGGTTTATACTATCGGTATAGGTTTAAGTGTTGGAGCGACTGCCATCGTTGCCCGTCGTGTTGGAGAAAAAGATTTTACGGAAGCTTCCAAATCAGGAGCGCAAGCGATTG
>NZ_CAMLRU010000250.1 GCF_946482535.1 uncultured Flavobacterium sp. | reverse complement strand
TGCAAAACTCCTGTTTGTTTTCCGTCGTAAGTATTGATAAAGTTATCATAGGTTAATCCGTCCTTGAAATATTTTTTCAAAGTACTGTATAACTTTTCGTTTACTTCTTTGTCTACTTCAACCCCATCTTCTTTGATTTTGTATTTAGTAGTAATCTTCAACTGATCATCATCTCCAAAGACTTTAGCTTCAACAGTTACTCCGAAAGCACTTGATAATTCTTCAGAAACCTGAGTTGGTTCAACCGGTTTTTCAAATTTTACTTGGAAAGTTCTTCCTCCTACAAAATCAACTCCTTCATCAAGACCGTTGAAATAGAAAGACACACAGCTTACCACTACTACCAATGAAGAGAAGATATAAGATACCTTTTTGATACCGATAAAGTCAAAATGGAATCCGGTAAACCAGTTTTTAGTCAATGGTGTTGTAAAGGCCAAACTTCTGTTTTTAGCAATATCTCTGTCGATAAAGATTCTGGCAATAAAAATTGAAGTAAACAATGAAGTGAAAATACCGATTAACAAAGTAGTTGCAAAACCTTGAATTGGTCCGGTACCGAAGATGAACAATATAGCTCCTGTTAATACGTGAGTTACGTTAGCATCAATAATTGAACGCATTGCACCTTTCCATCCGTAAGACGCTACTACAGCATCGCCAAGGCTTTTTCCTTCACGCAATTCCTCTTTAGCTCTTTCGTAAATAATGATGTTCGCATCTACCGCAGTACCTAAAGTTAACACGATACCCGCAATACCAGGTAATGTTAATACAGCACCTAAACTAGCTAAGATTCCGAATAAGAATAACAAGTTAACTAACAAGGCTACGTTAGCATACCAACCGGCTCTACCGTAATAGAATACCATCCATAAACATACCAATAAGAAACCAACCACTGATGAAGTAGTACCGGCGTCAATAGCTTTTTGTCCTAATGATGGTCCAACAATTTCTGATTGGATAATTTCTGCTGTAGCAGGCAATTTACCGGCTCTTAATACGTTAGCTAAATCTTTAGTTTCAGCCACATCAAAACTACCCGTGATTTCAGATCTTCCTCCGGCAATTGGTCCCGAAGTTACACCCGGTGCTGAATAAACTACATCATCTAAAGCAATGGCAATAAATCCTTTTTGAGTATAAGCATTGTTGGTTAATTTTTCCCAAACATTAGCTCCGGCACCGTTCATTTGCATAGAAACAGCAGGCTTACCCATTTGGTCAAAAGTATCTCTGGCATCAACAATAACACCGCCACTTAGAGGCGCTGCATCATCTTTATTGCTTTTTAAAGCGTATAAATCAACTGTTGTTGATTCTTTTTTGGTTTTTTCGTCAACTTTTACAGTCGGCTTGCTCCAAACAAATTTAGCAAAACGCTTGTCACCACCTAATAAAGCGCGTGTCTCAGGTTTTTTCAAATATTGATTAACTTCAGCAGTATCTTTTGTAGAAACAACAGCTAAGATTGGTCCGCCACCGAAAAGTAATTTATCATTTCCTGTTTTAGCCACAGCTGAATCTGCTGCTTTGTCTGTTAATAATTTGCTTAAAGAATCTTCAGCTTTAGCAGCTTGAGCTTTCTCTTCAGTTTTTGGAGTTGCTTTCAAAGCGGCATTAGCTTGTTGAATTAACCCAACAAACTCTTCTGCTTTGTAAGTTTCCCAGAACTCTAATTCTGCTTTGCTTGATACTAATTTTTTGATACGGTCAACATCTTTTGCACCCGGTAATTCGATTAAGATTCTACCGGTTTGTCCTAATTTGGCAATGTTAGGTTGAGTTACCCCAAATTTATCAATACGGCTTCTCAATACACCAAAAGCAGATTCTACAGACTCGTCCACTTTTCTTCTCAATACTTTTTGGACTTCGGCATCAGTAGAATTGAAGTTCAACTCGTTGTCATCAAAATTTCTGTTGGCAAAAATATCCGGAGAGGCTAGCTTTGTCGTTCCTTTATTGGCGTCAAATGCTTCAAAAAAGGCATCCAAATAGGATTGGTTTCCTTTTTGGTTTTTCTTGGCATCTTCCAATGCTTTGTTGAAAACCGGATTCTTTGAATTGTTTGACAATTGGATCAAAACATCTTTAACCGAAATTTGAAGAATTACGTTAATTCCTCCTTCAAGGTCAAGACCTTTGTTGATCTGTTTGTCTTTCACATCATTGTAAGTGAAAAAATCAAGAAAAACTTTTTCTTTACCGATGGAGTCAAGATATTTGATTTCTTTCTCAGGATTTCCTCCTGCAAAAGCTTTGGCATCACTTTTTACTTTATTGGCCACAAATGTGAACGAAAGTTGGTAGATACTTACCAATGCAAATAGAATTGCGAAAAATTTAACTAGTCCTTTATTCTGCATTATTACTAAAAATTAATTAATTCTGTGTTAATTGTTGCTTCAAAAAAAGCAAAAACTATTGAAATTCAAAACATTATAAGTTAAAGCATTGAATTTACAACAATTCCCTTTTTTATGAAACGTGCAAATATATAATTATCGATAAGATTAACCAATATTTTCATGATTAATATCAAAAAAAAGACTGCAAAGTTTGCAGCCTCTTTTTTATCTTACCTTAATATATTATCCCAAATGAGATTTTAAGTCGTTATTCATATTGCGAACAGCATCCGCACTCTTAGCAAATAAGGCTTTCTCCGCTTCGTTCAAGTTGATATCCAGGATTTCTTCTACCCCGTTTTTACCAATGATACAAGGCACACCGATACAAATATCGCTTTGACCGTATTCGCCTTCTAAGAATACCGAACAAGCAATCATTTTTCTTTGGTTGTTTAAAATACTGTCTACCAAATACGCCACGGAAGCTCCCGGCG
>NZ_CAMLRU010000249.1 GCF_946482535.1 uncultured Flavobacterium sp. | reverse complement strand
GCCGAGGTGGTGATTACCTACAGCAGACACTACGACGAAACCGCACCGGTTATTGAGTGTCCGGACGATATTGTACAAGGTATTTGCGACGAGTTTCCGGTTATAGTGGCTCCTGAAGCAACCGATAATTGTGGAGGTTCAGTAGCAGTTATAGGAACACGATCTGATGGATTGGCTCTTACAGATCCATTCCCTGTAGGACAAGTGATTACCGTAACATTCACAGCTACAGATGATTGTAACAACAGCTCTTCATGTGATTTTACTGTATTACTGAATCCTTGTGACAGACCTCATTGTACTTATACTCAGGGATACTATGGTGCATATAATGGAGCAGCTTGTACTCCCGATGGAGAAACAACCACAGATTACGAAATCATGAGAACAGCTTTGGGTTACCATACTGCAACTACAGCCGATGATTTCTTTAATTTTGGTTCGGTATCCAGCGGAAACTATTTTACTTTGAAATTATCGGATGTAGCAGGTAATCCAAATATTCCTAAAAACAACATTTACAAAATGTTGCCAGGTGGAGGTACTCCAAGAGCTTTAGTTGGATTTGCTACTTTTGATGTTTTCTCAACTTGGGAAGACAGTGATCCGTTAACCAACACTACTCAAAAAAGTCGTTACGGTAAAATAAACAATAATCTTTTGTCTCAAACTATGGCACTCTTCTTTAACAGATCTGTCGATGCTACCTTGGATAGTTTTGAATTACAACCAGTTTTTGCAACAGCAGATGTTGCTTGTGGTTCAGATATTCCAGATTTGGAGACAATTGAGGTGTATACCATACCAACTTCAGTAATAAGTTATTTAGAAGCAAATGGGGGAGCCAATGTAGGTAATTTGTTTGTTTTAGCAAATAGAGTGTTAGGAGGGGAAGTTATTTCAGGAGCATCTCCTACAGCAGTTAATGCAGCAGTTGATGCAATTAATAATGCATTTGACGGATGTAGAGCCAGAGTGGCTGTTCCTGAAGATGCGGATGTTGTAGTGGTTCCGGAACCGGTAGAAGAAGTAACAACTTCACAGGCGGTGTTTAGCGCTTATCCGGTGCCATTCCATGATAATTTAACAATTAGATATGACTTCAATTATCAATCAAAAGCACGAATAGAAGTGTTTGATGCGAAAGGCATGTATTTAATGTCTTTAGATGACCCTGATGCTTACTACGGCAAAGAGGTTGTACTTGAACCAACATTTAATACCGGAGAAGGTCAAATGTTCTTTATCAAGTTAATCACAGACCGGGGAGTAAGTATGAAAAAAGTGATTTCCAAAAAATAAATACCCTTAGTTCATTAAAAAAGGAAGAGGCTGGTTCTTTAGAGTCAGCCTCTTTTGTTGTGAAGTTTTTATGCTTTTTCGTTAGCCATTCCTTTTAAAAAAGTTTTTTTGAGTATTGTTCTAAAGAGGTGGTCAAATATAGTTTCTAGAGTGTTTTTAACGGCTCTGCAAATTTTGATGCTTGTGTGGTTTTTTTGTGTGTAATATACTGGTAATCAATATATTGTTAAAAATGTTAAAATCTATATCTTTTATGATTTTGTTAACGATGTAACTAAAAATTGTGTTAAATTTGTGTCAATAATTTTTAGTAAGATTATTAGACGGTTTTATGGTTGATTGTGATTGCAATAGCAATAATACCTCCGCAACAATCAATTATTTTTTTTCCTTTTTTTATTAGAACTAACTTTAAGTTTCAATTTTTGATTGAAAGGGTATTTTTTTTGGATTCCCCTTTTCTGTCATTTACTTCCCTCTAGTAATATGGTTTAAAACCGTATTATTATGAAAAGAAATATTAAAAGTTTTAGCGAAAAAGAATGTCATAATAACAGATCTCCCATTACAGATTTGTTAGACGTTTTTTCAGTTTTTTATTCAAAGCAACATTTTTTAAAGCAATTAACATTTGAGATAAATTCTGTTTTTACAAGGTATCAACTTTATTTATCAAAAACAGTAACAGTGTTTTTGCTCTTCTTTTGTACTTATGGGATGTATTCTCAGTCGGGAAATGATTTCAAACAATTTGCCAACGATCCTCAGGAGAAATGGATAAACAGCATATTACAGCAAAATAATTCAACTTATTATGAAGGGACATCAACTTTACAACGTTTTGTTCTTGTAGGAATACCGGCTACTGCCAACAATCAGCACGTACTTAAAATCAGTCACTTGGCTACTAAAGGAGGGCACCATGCCTATGACTTTATAACCGGTTATGATCGTGCCCTTATTGATTATCAGATTATTTCCAATACAGCTGGGTTTACAGGATTATCCGTAAGTGGAGGGGCAATCGGGCCACCAGCAACCGAAACAATAATTAGTAATCTTTACAATGGAGCCAATAATATTGTTGCTGCAGTGCCTCTTGCTTCAGCATACGGTTCGACATTAGGCCAAAGTGTAGCCGACAGGGTTGCAGCTTATGATGTTGCTGTAGGAGGTTCCTTTAAAAGAGGAGTACAATTGTACGGGAATGCCTCAATTACATCGGCCGAGTTGGTGTTTATGGGGTACAATAATGATGATGGAATCAACGGAGAAGCCTATGCACATTATGAATTGCGCTGGACTTCATCATCTTCTAACATGTTGATTCTGTTTGCGGGTCACTTAGCTATGGGGGAAGCATTTCCAGGTTATGAAGGGGTTCATTATGGTCCGGGATTGGGAGCAGCTGCTGTTAACGGAGGTCCGTATCATATTAAATTATCTACGTTAGACGGAGCCTCATTAGGATCGCAAGACAATCAAATTAAAGCGGGAGATGTTGTTATTCCGCCACCGCCATGTACTATTGCACCTTTAGCACAAACAATTTGTGAAAGTGAT
>NZ_CAMLRU010000248.1 GCF_946482535.1 uncultured Flavobacterium sp. | reverse complement strand
ATATTAGCCTTTGTTTATGATGTCATTAACGATTTTTAAATGGTGCTTGGTATGCAGTTTCAGGAACCAAATGGTAGATTTTAAATTCAAATCACCAAAGAAAGGATGGGTGAAATAAGCGTTTTTAGGAAGTGTATTCAATTCGGCTATACCTGATTTGGCTATTTCTAATTTGGCTTTTAAGTCTTCAAGTGTTGCAATATCAATTGGTTTAACGGATTTGGGCACTCTGACTTTTCCTCTCGGAATGGTATTGGTAATTTGAAAGCTGAGCCTAATCCATTTGAATTTCCATTGGTAATTTTGAGGATTGGAGCTTTTGAGTTGGGCAATTACACTGTTGATTACTATTAAACTATGGTCTAATTGCCAACCTACTGTGGCTTGCGAAACAGCGGGGTTTATTTTTTCTAAATGAGGAAAGTAGCTTTCTATTTGTTGCAGCAAATCTTCTAGTGTTTTCATAGTATAGAAATTATCGGCTTCCCCATTCCCACAAACCAAATTGTGTTTTTTGATCGATAGGATGACCGGCTTGTTTGAGGGTTAAAACAATTTGGCCTCGGTGATGGCTTTCATGTGAGATTAAATAGCCTAAAAAAGCGGCAGGATGGGGTTTGAACCCTTTGATTTTGTTTTCGGTAAAACCTTTTTCCAGAAGTTGGGCTATAGCTTCAGCACTTTTATTTAGTTCGGTAACCAATAAAGTTTTATTGATTGTGATTTCTTTATCAATTTTAATCAAACCTTCAAGCAATCCCGGTGCTGCGGCTTTGAGCCACATCATCCGAACATTATGCAAATGGGCAAATTGGTCCTTCACTTTTCTGCCTTTGGAAGCAGAAATATCGTTCAAGGAGCTTTCGGTTATTGCATCAAGTAAATAAAGATTGATGCGATTGTTGATGTGCCAGGTGTCGATTTGTTCTTTCATCTTTTTTATTTTAATCGAACAAAATAACAATAATCCGGTATTGAAAACGTTTGTATGCCATAACCATTCGTGGACGGAAAGGACGAATACAAAATCATTTTGTTGGTTTCGGGATAGATTTCTTTCACTATGCCGCAATGTCCCCAAGTACCGGTCCAAAACTGCACAAAATCTCCGGGCAAAACATTTTTTACTTCATCAATTGATTGTCCGATTCCTTTGGCGGTCAGGGCATAGTAAACACCTTTGGGAATTGGGGAACTTTGTTTCAACAAAGTGTAAACATCTTCTTTAGTGATTATTCTGATTCGGTTTTTATCGATTTTGGTCAATGGTTGGAACTTCTCCAACAGTTGAATCACCATTTCGGTACAAACGGCTTTTTCATAAGTTGGTGAAATGGTTGGACCATATTTAACAATGCTGTCAAGAACGGCTTTGTTTTTAGCAGGAATGTGGTTCTTTTGCGCTTGCCCTAAAAAAGGAAATAAACAACAAGCGCAAAACACCACTGTTAATCTTCTAAATGTTTTATTTTGTTTAAAAATCATAAGACCGATTTCGGAATTTTGACATTAATCATTAAGATTCCTCATTTTCCTTATCCAAGTATTCTTGAACAATTTCGATAGCATTGGTTACCACGTCGCTTAAAGCGGTAATAAAAGTGCCTTCACCGGCGCTGTTGATGGCGTGTTTGATGGCTTCTACTTCTTTGGCTATGATTTCATGGGTAACATTTCTGCCCGAAGCATTGATACCTTCCATGATTAAGCCGATGATTTCTTCTTCAGTTCGGCCTCTTAAGTGTTTTTCTTGACGTATAATGATGTGGTCAAACATTCGGGCGGCAATCATAGCACATTCTCTAATGTCTTCGTCACGTCGGTCACCAACACCGGCTATGATTCCGATTTTTTTGGAGGCTTCCACAGTTGATAGATATTCTTCGACACCGCGATAGCCGGCCGGATTGTGAGCAAAATCGATGAGGACTTTGAATTTTTTAAACTCAAAAATGTTCATACGACCCGGTGTTTGTGCGGCACTCGGAATAAAGGTTTGCAACGACAAACTGATGTCTTCGGTTTTAAATCCTTGCAGATAGGCTGCTAAAGTGGCGGCGAGTGCATTGGCAATCATGAATTTGGCTTTTCCGCCTAAAGTCAGTGGTACATGTGTGGCGCGTTCCACTCTGATTTTCCATTCGCCTTTTTTGATGGTGATGTAACCGTTTTCATAGACGGCCACAATTTTTCCTTCTTTGGCAAATTGTTGGACTTTAGGATTGTTTTCATCCATGCTGAAGTAAGCAATGTTACAGCTCAATTCGTTGGCAATTTTCAAACACTGTTCGTCTTCGGCATTCAGAATGGCCCAACCGTCTTTTTTTACAGAACGAACGACTGTGGCTTTTACTCTGGCCAAATCATCTAAGGTATGAATGTCGGCCAAACCTAAGTGGTCTTCCTGAATATTGGTGATGATAGCGATATCACATCGGCTGAAACCTAAACCTGAACGCAGAATTCCACCGCGAGCAGTTTCTAAAACGGCAAATTCTACTGTTGGATCTTTCAAGATGTATTCGGCAGAAAGCGGCCCTGTAGTATCGCCTTTTTCCATCATGTGGTTTTGGATGTAAATCCCGTCGGAAGTGGTGAAGCCTACTTTGTAGCCGTTGTTTTTAACTATATGAGCCAACAATCGGGTAGTGGTGGTTTTTCCGTTAGTTCCCGTCACCGCTATGATTGGAATTCGGCTTGGTTTTCCCGGCGGATAGAGCATGTCTATTACCGGTGCGGCTACGTTTCGCGGTAAACCTTCGCTTGGTGCCAAGTGCATGCGGAAACCCGGTGCGGCGTTCACTTCCAAGATACAACCGCCATTTTCTTTTAGCGGTTGGGTTAGATTTTCCGCCATGATATCAATTCCGCAAATGTCTAAGCCGATGACTCT
>NZ_CAMLRU010000247.1 GCF_946482535.1 uncultured Flavobacterium sp. | reverse complement strand
TACAAAGGCATTATTCATTTGCATGACATTTTAAAAGAAGGCATCGTATAATGGCTAGAAAACCTATAAGCGAGATGTCATTCTTAGACCATCTCGAAGAATTAAGATGGTTATTGGTAAGAAGTACTTTGGCAGTGGTGATTGTTGCTTGTGCTTGTTATTTTATTGACGATTATATTTTTGACCAAATCATCTTTGGACCAAAAGATCCTAACTTTATCACTTACCGTTTCTTTTGTCAATTGACCCGATTTTTTGGAGTAGATGACACTTATGCTTGTGCGACAGAATATTCTTTTATCATTCAAAATACAGAAGTTGGCGGACAGTTTTCCATTTATTTATGGATCTTAATCACGGCCGGATTCATTATTGGTTTTCCTTACATACTTTGGGAATTTTGGCGATTTATCAGTCCGGCTCTCTATGAAAAAGAACGCAAAAATGCGGCCTTGTTTATCATCGTTTCCACTTTGTTATTTTTTATCGGAGTGCTTTTCGGTTACTTTGTCATCGTACCGTTATCAATTAACTTTTTTGCGACCTTTAACGTCAGCGATGCCGTGGTCAATCAGTTCACAATCGAGTCTTATATCAGTATGATAAAGACTTCAGTGGTAGCCAGCGGATTGGTTTTTGAATTGCCGATTATCATTTATTTCTTAACAAAATTAGGATTGGTCGGACCGGCATTTTTAAGAAAGTACAGAAGAGCAGCGATTGTAATCATTTTGATAGTAGCCGCGATAGTGACGCCGCCGGATATTCCGAGTCAGGTGGTAGTTTCTATTCCGATATTGGTTTTATATGAAGTGAGTATTTTAATTTCCGCAGTTGTAGTTAAAAAAGATAAAGAGCAAGAAAATGGCTGATTTAGTAAAAGAATTTAACGACTATCGTTCCAAAATGAACGAAAAGTTATTGGCTGACAATAACAAAATTGTAAAGCGAATTTTCAATTTAGATACCAATGCATACGCTGAAGGCGCTTTGGATGTTAAAACAAAAGAACTATTAGGTTTGGTGGCTTCGACGGTTTTACGTTGTGATGACTGTATCAAGTACCATTTGGAAACCAGCTACAAAGAAGGCATCACCAAGGAAGAAATGATGGAAGCTATGGGCATTGCCACTTTGGTCGGCGGAACCATCGTTATTCCGCACCTAAGAAGAGCTTACGAGTTTTGGGAAGCTCTGGAAGATTTGAAAATTTGAAGATGAAGCAATTTGAAAATTATCTTTCGAACGATTTGTTAACATCAATTGACAATCGTCTATTTTTTCTTAATTTTCCAAAATATAAATTTACAATTCAAAAATCTGGTTTGGCATTTTCAAATTTCCAAATTATCAAATCTTCAAATTAATGAAACTCAGAGCCGAAAATTTAGTCAAAACCTACAAAGGCAGAAGCGTTGTTAAAGGCATCTCTGTAGAAGTAAATCAGGGAGAAATCGTTGGGCTTTTAGGACCAAACGGTGCCGGAAAAACCACTTCATTCTACATGATAGTAGGCTTGGTAAAACCCAATTCGGGCAACATCTATTTAGATGATATGAACATTACCGATTTTCCGATGTACAAGCGCGCCCAACACGGCATTGGGTATTTGGCGCAAGAAGCTTCGGTATTCAGAAAATTGAGTATTGAGGATAATATTTTAAGCGTTTTGCAGTTGACCAAACTCACCAAAGAAGAACAAGTGGCCAAAATGGAAAGCTTGATAGCCGAATTCAGTTTAGAACACATCCGAACCAACCGAGGTGATTTGCTTTCGGGTGGAGAAAGAAGAAGAACCGAAATCGCTCGTGCCTTGGCAACAGACCCGAAATTCATTTTATTGGACGAACCTTTTGCCGGAGTTGACCCTGTGGCAGTAGAAGACATTCAAAGAATTGTGGCGCAGTTAAAAAATAAAAACATCGGTATTCTAATTACCGATCACAACGTACAAGAAACTTTGGCCATTACCGATAAAACCTATTTGATGTTTGAAGGTGGTATTCTTAAAGCTGGTGTACCGGAAGAATTGGCTGCCGACGAAATGGTAAGAAAAGTATATCTCGGACAAAACTTTGAATTGCGCAAAAAGAAATTGCATTTTTAGAATAAAAATCAGATGCAAAATCCCAGTAAAGAAACACTCGAAGATTGGCGTACTAATCCGAAATACTGGAAACTTGGTCTTTTTTATTACAACAAAGAAGATGAAAGACTCTTGGTTGACAAACCCAATCCAAACTATGGTGCAACTTTGAACTTTGCCCACAAGAAATCCTACCTTTTTTTAGTGGGTTTGTTACTTTTTTTCGGATTAGTAGTTTTTACTATCCTGTTGAGTAAATAAAAAAGCTTCCTAAACGGAAGCTTTTTTATGAGTCATATTATTGAAAACCGACAGTAAAACATACAATAGAATTATTAGCGGAACCGCCAATATCTGGAGGAAAATCAGCAGCAAAACCGAAAGTGCCAAAAAGAAAATTTGCAATTTGTATTTGGCAAAACTGAAATGCTTAATCTTCAAAGAAAACAGCGGAATTTCGGCATTCATCACATAGGTGCTCAACACTGTTATAGCTAATAAAACCCAACAATTATATGAAAAACCCATATCAATCTCTCGGTGAAAATAATCTGCTACCAATGGCAAACTAGTAATAAAAAGGGCATTGGCAGGAGTGGGTACACCAATAAAACTATCCGACTGTCGCGTGTCAATATTAAATTTGGCCAAACGATAACAAGCGCCTAAGGTGATGATAAAACCCAAATAAGGCAACGCAGTACCATACCAATCCAAATGCTCAGCAAACAAATTTTTGCGATCCATCAGCAATTGATACATTACAAACCCCGGAACCACTCCACTGGTTACCATATCTGCTAACGAATCCAATTGCACACCCAACGGTCCGGAAACGCCAAACTTTCGGGCAAAAAAACCATCAAAAAAGTCGAAGAAAATCCCCAGACTGACAAAATAAAAAGCCAATTCATATTGGGCATTCGAAACAAAAACCAAAGCCACGCAACCACAAAATAAATTCAGCATCGTAAAGAAGTT
>NZ_CAMLRU010000246.1 GCF_946482535.1 uncultured Flavobacterium sp. | reverse complement strand
TACACAGGTAAATCTAAACTTATCGATACTGCAGGACGTATTGATAAATTCAAAAACAAATACGCGAAACACGCAAAATAATAGTTTCAGTGTTCAAATTTTAGAAAGACCATTCACGAAAGTGAGTGGTTTTTTTATGCAATAAACTTTGTAACTTTGAACTCGCAACTTTAACAACCCGAAACTGACATGAACTACATACTTTTTGACGGAACCGTTCGCAATGCTTTATTACCTTTCACCTTTACCCGACCGGTTGCCGATATTCGCATAGGAATTTTAACTATTCGCGAAAAATGGGAGAAATATTTGGGATATACCACCACGACTTTAACCGAAGAATACCTTTCTGAAAAATTTCCTATGGTGGAAATGGAGGAAAACGTGATGATAAACGCTTCTTTTTTACCCAACGAAGTCTTAGCCGAAATGGTCAAAAGTCTCGAAAAAAACCAAGCCATTTTTCAAGGAGAAGAAGTAGTAGCTTTTTTTACCAACGATACGCAGGAAGAAGTTGATTTTGACAGTTACGAAATCATCGAATACAATGAAGAAGGCTTAAAAATTGAACACACTTGGGATATTTTTGCCAAAAATGAAGCCGCTTTGCGTGAAGATTTCGATTTAATCACCGAAGGCAGACATTCCCAACCGATTCCAAAAAGCGTGAATGTCATTTCACCGGAAAATATCTTTATTGAAGAAGGCGCCAAATTGGAGTTCGTAACATTAAACGCTTCAACCGGACCAATCTACATTGGAAAAAATGCAGAAATCATGGAAGGTTCTGTCATCCGTGGGCCATTTGCCTTGTGCGAATCGGGGAGAGTGAAGTTGGCTTCCAAAGTATACGGTGCGACTACCGTTGGACCGCATTCCGTAATTGGAGGCGAAGTGAGTAATTCGGTTTTGATGGGCTATTCTAACAAAGGACACGACGGATTTTTAGGCAATTCGGTTTTAGGCGAATGGTGTAATATTGGTGCCGACAGCAACAATTCTAATTTAAAAAACAACTACGAAGAAGTGCGTTTGTGGAATTATGAAACCGAAGGATTTGCCCGAACCGGTTTGCAATTTTGCGGACTAATGATGGGTGATCACAGCAAATGCGGTATCAACACCATGTTCAATACCGGAACGGTGGTTGGGGTTTCTGCCAATATTTTCGGCAGTGGCTTTCCGCGCAATTTTGTGCCGAGTTTTTCCTGGGGCGGAAGTTCCGGATTTACAACTTATTTGACCTCCAAAGCTTTTCAAACTGCCAAAATAGTAATGGCAAGACGCCAAGTAGAATTCAGTGAGCAAGACGCTAAAATCTTAGAACATGTTTTTGAAGCAACTAAAAAATACAGAAAAGAATAAGGCCGATTTGAAAGTTTGAAGATGAAATAATTTGAAAATTAATGAGGTAGTGATAACATTTTCGAATCTTCAAATTGTCTAATTTTCAAATTTATTTAATCGGCTTTAAGGAATTTACCGTCTTTGGTAAATTCAAGGTCAATTTTACCTGTCAAATCTACATCCACATCTTTATGCCCATAATCAATGTGGGTAATCTTGCGGTTCGGATAGTTTTGGTTTACATAATCCACAATTGATGGTGCTATAAAAGCTGTTGGTATGGGTTTGCCACGGCCGTCAACTTCTCGCCATGAACCGTCTTTCCAGAATTCGACTTCGGTATTGTCGGACAAAATCACTTCAAAACCTTTTTCTCCGTGTTCCCAATCTTTTTTGGCCACGGCTATAGTCGTTCCGGGAAAGTACTTAGTTATAAAATCTTCCGCGCCCGGCGGTAATTCGGCCACCGTGATTTTCTTTTGTGCTGTAGTGGTTAATGCTGTTAAAAGCAATACGACAACTATAATTATGTTTGTTTTCATAGTGTTATGCTTTATGGTTAACAGCCTCTAATTTACTAAAAATTAGCTTTTTAATAAAAACTTTAACAGCACTTTGCATTAATTTTAAAATTTTCAAATTGTTTAATCTTCAAATTAAAACTATCTTTGCCGTCTCAATTTTTTGACAACGATTTCATCAATTGAGCTTATTTATGGAACAAAGAAAAAAAGTCGCATTCTACACTTTGGGATGCAAGTTGAATTTCTCAGAGACTTCTACCATTGCGAGAAATTTTCAGGACGAAGGTTTTGACCGCGTCGATTTTGAAGAAGTAGCCGATATTTATGTGATTAACACTTGTTCGGTTACTGACAATGCCGATAAACAATTCAAACAAGTGGTGAAAAAAGCCATGAAGCTCAACGACAAAGCATTCGTTGCCGCGGTAGGTTGTTATGCCCAATTAAAACCGGAGGAATTGGCCGCTGTTGACGGCGTAGATTTGGTTTTGGGCGCGACAGAAAAATTCAAAATCACCGATTATATCAATGACTTGTCCAAAAATGATATGGGCGAAGTGCATTCGTGCGAAATTGAAGAAGCCGATTTTTACGTGGGCAGTTATTCTATAGGCGATAGAACGCGTGCTTTTTTGAAAGTGCAGGACGGTTGCGATTACAAATGTACTTATTGCACGATTCCTTTGGCACGTGGCATTTCACGTAGCGATGCATTGGAAAATGTATTGAAAAATGCTTATGAAATTTCACAACAAGGAATCAAAGAAATCGTTTTGACCGGTGTCAATATCGGGGATTACGGCAAAGGCGAATTCGGAAACAAAAAACACGAGCATACTTTCCTCGATTTGGTTAAGGCTTTAGACGAAGTAGAAGGCATCGAAAGATTGCGCATTTCTTCCATCGAACCCAATCTGTTAAAAAATGAAACCATCGAGTTTGTTTCGCAAAGCCGAACTTTTGTCCCGCATTTCCATATTCCGTTACAAAGTGGCAGTAATGATATTTTGAAAAAAATGAAGCGTCGTTATTTGCGCGAAGTCTACACTGACAGGGTTTCCAAAATCCGTGAAGTCATGCCGCATGCTTGTATCGGAGTTGATGTAATCGTTGGGTTTCCGGGTGAAACCGATGAGCATTTCTTAGAGACCTATAATTTCTTAAACGAATTGGATATTTCGTATTTACACGTTTTCACCTATT
>NZ_CAMLRU010000245.1 GCF_946482535.1 uncultured Flavobacterium sp. | reverse complement strand
TAGGGATTTTAAAGGCGTTTTATTAGGATTTATTCTTACTTTTTTAAGTTTTTAGGGTGATTTAGCTTAAAATCAGGTGTGTGAAAATGATCTCCCAAAAAAGATTTCACACCAAAGTGTGTGAAAGGATAAACGCAAACAAAAATCCACACAAAGGATAATGGCAACATTTTTGCTTGCATTAAAAATCTTTAAAACGCTGTAACCATGCCAAACGAAATCACCCCCAGTAAATTATTAGGCGCTACCCAACGTGAAATAGCCATACTCTTGGGCATCAATGCCAGCCAATGGTCGATGTACGAAACAGGCGATAGGAATTTGCCGACCGATGCCTATGAGCTGATGAGTAAAATGCTGGAACATGTACAAAACAAAAACAACAAAGCATTGAAAGAGCAAGAGCTTTCCACCCAACAACAAGATGTAACGAAAGAAACACTCGAAAAACTACTCAAAGAAAATGATTACCAACAGCAAACCATTGAAAGAAAAATTAATAAAATCAAAAAAAAACAAGCCTTCGTGGTCGCGAGATTTCAATTACTCGATTATTTGGAACAGCATACTACTAAAAAAGAAGAGCATCCTGAACTACTGAAAAGAATAAAAGACAAAGCCGAAGACAAAGCAGTACAATACAACGAAACGGTTTTGATGGCTCACGAAATCAAACAAATCGCACTAAAACTGGAAGAAAAACTGCTAAAAGCAAAACAAGAAGAACACAACAAATCACTAAACACTGAAGACTAAACACTGCCAACTGACCATTGACCACTGAACACTGCCAAAAAACCACTACTTCAAAAGCTTCTCCTCTTCAAACAACAATTTGATATTTTCATACGAGTTCTTCAGCGCTTCTTTAATTTGCTCGGGGTTGAGCCACGCTACTTTTTCGATGCCTTCATTGGCTTGGGGTTTTGGGGTATCGACAAAATCGGTGCGCATTTCGAACCAATGGGTGATTTTTAGTTTGTATTTGCCGTTGCGTTTGAAAACGTGGTAGGTTTTTTGGAGTTTGTGGGTAATTTTTAAATTGGTAACGCCGGTTTCTTCTTCTACTTCACGGGTAGCCGTATCTTCAATCTCCTCTCCTTTTTCGATACCGCCTTTGGGCAAATCCCATTTTCCGTTTCTGAAGATGAACAAAACGTCGCCCGCTTTGTTGTAAACCAATCCGCCACCGGCTTTGCAAACGGGAATTTTTTCCTTCACTTTTTTCAGGATGGCCTTTTCATCGGGATAATACAAATACGCTTTCTGAATTTTGTTTTGGAACATTTTGATGATGACTTGCTCAATATCAACACTTTCCAATAAAAACAACTGAAAATCGGTTTCTTTAGCGATTTCGTTGGTTAAAAAAAGTGGTTTATCGTTGACAAAAACTTTATACATTTGTACTATGATTTTTAATAAAGACACAGCCGAAAAAACAGCCGAATTGCTTTTACAAATAAATGCAATTAAATTGAATCCTAAAAATCCTTTTACATGGGCTTCAGGTTGGCACTCTCCAATTTATTGCGACAACCGATTAATCCTATCGTTTCCGGCGATACGAAATTTTGTGCGCGAAGAATTTTCCAAGCATATTGAAAAAGAATTCGGCAAACCCGATGTGATTGCCGGCGTAGCCACCGGAGCTATCGGTATTGGGATGCTCGTAGCCGAATACATGGGATTGCCTTTTGTATATGTACGTCCCGAACCCAAAAAACACGGCAGACAAAACCAAGTGGAAGGCTTTTTACAAAAAGGACAAAACGTGGTTGTTGTAGAAGATTTAATAAGTACCGGAAACAGTAGCTTGCTCGCCGTAGAAGCTTTAAAAGAAGCCGGTGCCCACGTCAAAGGCATGGTAGCCATTTTTACTTATGGCTTTGATGTAGCGGTAGACAATTTCAAAAATGCCAATGTTGAGTTAAATACCTTAGCCGACTACGAACATTTATTACATTTGGCGGTGGCCAAAAATTACATCACCGAAAAGGAATTGGCCACACTACAAGAATGGCGCAAAAGCCCATCAACTTGGAACGTCTAAAAAAACAACCTATAAACCCATAACCTCATAAACTCTTAACCTCATAAACCCATAAACTCATAACCTCATAACCACACAACCTAATGAACCTAGAAAGCCCAAAAGTAACGGTAGCCCAATCAGCCGAATATGTATACAACGCTTTATCCGATGTAAAAAACTTCGAGAAACTAATGCCCGAAAACATTGCTAAGTTTGAAGTATTGGGTGACGATATTTTCAATTTTGGTTTAAAAGGCATGCCCGAAATCAAATTGCGATTGAAAGAAGGCGTACCGTTTTCCAAAGTAAACCTGGCCGCTGCCAGCGATAAATTGCCGTTTACTTTAACAGCCAATCTCGACAGTATATCCGAGGCGTCAACCGGCGTGCAATTGGTCTTTGAAGGCGAATTCAACCCCATGATGGCCATGATGATCAAAGGCCCGATTTCGAAGTTTATTGAAACTTTGGCGGAGAATATGCATAAGTTATAGAAATTATGAATTATGAATTATGAATTATGAATTATGAATTATGAATTATGAATTATAAATAAAAAAAGCGACTTTTCAGTCGCTTTTTTTATTTTACTGTTGTCAATCGTTTATCCACTACTCTTTCCATATAGTCTTGGACAAACGCTTTGCAGTATAATTCAATTTTATCCATCTCGGCATTTCTTTTGCCAATTAAGTTCTTCGCCATTCCCCTATCGTCTTTATCATAAAAACCAACCGCTTTGGTACCGTCAAAAGTGCAAATGTAATTGCCACACATGAATTGGTATACCTTAGCGCCATATTTAATGGCAAACGGCGGTACTGTTTTTTCATTGATTAAACTTCTGCCCCAACTCCTGAATGGCTTTTGGTAACCAATCATGTCTAATAAAGTCGGATAAATATCTATTTGTTGGGCCAAATTATTGTTGACTCCTACGTATTTTTTATTGGATGAATAGAACAAAATAGGCACCGTATTTCGGTTGAATTCTTTTCGGTATTCGTCGTAGGCAATCGTATTGCCGTGATCGGCTACTAAAACGA
>NZ_CAMLRU010000244.1 GCF_946482535.1 uncultured Flavobacterium sp. | reverse complement strand
CCACTTCCGATATAATTTCTATTTTTGTTCTCAGTATAAATAACACAACTCTATATGCTGATTATCGGAATTGCCGGTGGAACAGGAAGCGGAAAAACCACTGTTGTACACCAAATTATGAATGAATTGCCCCAAACGGAAGTGGGTGTCATTTCGCAAGACTCTTATTATAAAGAAAATCACAATTTAAGCTTCGAAGAAAGAGCCTTAATCAATTTTGATCATCCTCGTGCCATCGATTTTGAACTTTTAGTCAAACAATTAAAAGATTTAAAGGCCGGTAAAACCATAGAACAACCGGTTTATTCCTTCATCACGCACAACAGAACCGATGATACTATAATCACGCATCCGCGTAAAGTAATGATTGTAGAAGGTATCCTTATTTTAACCAATCCGGAACTGCGCGACTTGTTTGACGTAAAAGTCTTTGTTCACGCCGATTCTGACGAGCGCTTAATCCGAAGATTAAAAAGAGATATCGCCGAACGCGGTCGCGACATGGAAGAAGTTTTAAACCGTTACCAAACAACCTTAAAACCCATGCACCAACAATTTATTGAGCCAACCAAAGCCTTTGCCGATATCATCATTCCAAATGACAAATACAATACGGTAGCTATCGATGTGGTAAGAGCCGTAATCAACCAAAGAATTACTTAAATTTTCCTTTCATGAGCTTATTTAAAAACCTAACCGATACCTATCCTATTCTGAAAATTCTCGGAAACCGATATGTTATTGTTTTGGTTTTTTTTATAGTGTGGATGCTTTTCCTCGACAACACTTCCTATATGGAACAACGGGTCTTAAACCAACAACTCGAAGAATTGGAAGACAACAAAAAATACTATCAAGACGAAATCAGGAAAGATGAAGAAAACATCAAACTGCTAAAAAATCCGGACCAAATAGAAAAATACGCCCGCGAAAAATACTATATGAAACGCGACAGCGAAGACGTTTACATCATCGAATTTGAAGAAGATTCACTGAAAGAAGAACAGTCAAAATCAAAATCTTTATAACCTCTAATCATGGCTGACAATTTATTTAAGGAGTTCGAACCGGTTTCTTCCAAACAATGGAAACAGCAAATTCAGTACGAACTCAAAGGCGCCGATTATAACGAAACTTTAGTTTGGGAAAGTCCCGAAGGCATCAAGGTAAAGCCTTTTTACCACGGAGATGAAACCCAAATCAAACACCAAAGTATAACAACCAACAATGGGTTTTCCATACTGCAAAATATCTTTGTGCACGATGTGGCATTATCTAATAAAAGAGCTTTAGACACCTTAAATCGCGGTGCCGAAAGTATTCGTTTTACTATAGAAAATGATACGATTTCCGTTGATGAGTTAATGCAAAATCTTCCTTTAGCCAATACCCGCTATTTTTTTTATTTGCCTTTCCTTTCAATCGATTTCGTCAATAAAATCAATGATTTTGTTGCCAAAAATAAAGCAAACATCTCAATCCAAATTGACCCAATCGGACAATTAGTTAGAGACGGCAATTGGTTTGAAAACCTGGACAAAGATTTTGAAAAACTAAATAATATCGCCTTAAAATCATCGACTCCATTCTTAAACATAAGCAGCGGAACCTATCAAAATGCCGGCGCCAATATGGTGCAACAATTGGCCTATACTTTAGCTCATGTTAATGAATATTTTAATCGAATTACAAACCTTAACCAAACGATAACCATTGAAATAGCCGTTGGCACCCATTACTTTTTTGAAATTGCCAAATTGCGTGCGCTTCGTTTGTTGTTCAATACATTGGCCAAGGAATACAATCATAATTTCGACTGCCATATCATCGCAACTCCAACCAAACGCAACAAAACCTTATACGATTATAATGTAAACATGTTGCGTACCACAACCGAATGCATGAGTGCTATCTTAGGCGGTGCCGATAGTATTGCGAATTTGCCTTACGATGCTTTGTACCATAAAGACAATGAATTCGGCGACCGTATTGCCCGAAACCAATTGTTGGTTTTAAAACATGAAAGCTATTTTGATAAAGTCAACAATGCTGCCGATGGCGCTTATTATATAGAATCTTTAACCGAACAATTGGCCGAAAAAGCCTTGTTATTATTCAAGGACATCGAAGCGAATGGTGGTTTGATTACCCAATTAATTGAAGGCAACATCCAAAAGAAAATCGGCGAAAGCGCTGCTAAAGAGCAAGAACTTTTTGATAGCGGTAAAGAAGTTTTATTGGGCACCAATAAATATCCCAACAAGAATGACCAAATGAAACACGATTTGGAATTGTACCCCTTCGTAAAACAAAATCCACGAAAAACACTGATTGTCCCAATTATCGAAAAGCGTTTAGCCGAAAAATTAGAACAAGAACGTTTATCGCAAGAAGCTTAGTCATGAGAAAGAATATTCAAAATATACAATTAGTAACAAGGGATAAGGGAAAAGGGATAAGTAATCCACCCGACAACTTCACTACTGCTGAAGGCATCGAAGTCAAGCCAACTTATTCGGAAGCTGACATTGAAAGTTTGGAGCATTTAGATTTTGGAGCCGGATTTGCGCCTAATCTTCGCGGACCTTATGCGACCATGTACGTACGCCGTCCTTGGACGATTCGACAATATGCCGGGTTTTCTACGGCCGAAGAAAGTAATGCTTTTTACCGCAGAAACTTAGCCGCCGGTCAAAAAGGATTGTCTGTTGCTTTCGATTTAGCAACACATAGAGGTTATGATTCTGACCATGAAAGAGTGGTTGGCGATGTCGGTAAAGCCGGTGTAGCTATCGATTCTGTGGAAGATATGAAGGTTTTGTTTGACCAAATTCCACTCAACGAAATGTCGGTTTCCATGACCATGAACGGTGCCGTTTTACCGATAATGGCGTTTTATATTGTAGCTGCTGAAGAACAAGGTGTGGCACCCGAATTTCTTTCGGGAACGATTCAAAACGATATTTTGAAGGAGTTCATGGTTAGAAATACTTATATCTATCCGCCAACGCCTTCGATGAAAATCATTGCTGATATCTTTGAATATACGAGCAAAAAAATGCCGAAGTTCAACTCGATTTCTA
>NZ_CAMLRU010000243.1 GCF_946482535.1 uncultured Flavobacterium sp. | reverse complement strand
ATGATTTTAGAAATGAAAGTCCCTTCACCGGGCGAATCGATTAAAGAAGTAGAAATTGCGACTTGGTTAGTACAAGACGGCGATTATGTAGAAAAAGACCAAGCTATCGCTGAGGTTGATTCAGACAAGGCAACCTTAGAATTACCGGCTGAAGCCAGCGGTATCATTACCCTAAAAGCCTCCGAAGGTGATGCAGTAGCCGTAGGCGCGGTAGTTTGTTTAATCGATACCGGTGCCGCCAAACCAAGCGGAAGTGCTCCGGCAGCAGAAGCTAAACCGGCAGCAGTTGAAGCACCAAAAGCGGAAGAGAAAAAAGTTGAAGCCCCAAAAGCAGCTCCGGCTCCGGCAACTACTTACGCAGCACAAACACCATCACCGGCCGCTCGTAAAATATTAGAAGAAAAAAATATACAACCTTCTGACATCGTTGGAACAGGAAAAGACGGCAGAATCACCAAAGAAGATGCCGTAAACGCAGTTCCGTCAATGGGAACACCAACCGGCGGAAGTCGTGGTACAGAAAGAACAAAATTGTCTATGTTGCGTCGTAAAGTAGCCGAAAGATTAGTGTCTGCGAAAAACGAAACCGCGATGTTGACCACGTTCAACGAAGTAGACATGACCAATATCTACGCATTGCGTGACCAATATAAAGAAGAATTCAAAGCCAAACACGGTTTAGGATTAGGCTTTATGTCCTTCTTTACCAAAGCCGTAACCCGCGCTTTACAATTATACCCGGATGTAAACTCAATGATTGACGGTCAAGAGAAAATCTCTTATGACTTCTGTGATATCTCCGTAGCCGTTTCAGGGCCAAAAGGTTTAATGGTTCCGGTAATGAGAAATGCCGAAACGTTATCGTTTAGAGGTGTAGAAGCAGAAATCAAAAGATTGGCCTTAAGAGCTCGTGACGGACAAATTACCGTTGACGAAATGACCGGAGGAACCTTTACCATTTCTAATGGAGGTGTTTTCGGAAGTATGTTGAGTACGCCAATTATCAACCCACCACAATCAGGAATCTTAGGAATGCACAACGTAGTAGAAAGAGCAATTGTTAGAAACGGCCAAATCGTGATAGCTCCGGTAATGTACGTAGCCTTATCGTATGACCACAGAATCATCGATGGACGTGAGTCGGTTGGATTCTTAGTAGCGGTAAAAGAAGCGCTGGAAAATCCGGTAGAAATTTTGATGAATAACAACCCTAAGAAAGCTTTAGAGCTATAGGGTTTCTACCTGCCTCGGATGAGGCGCCTATATATGTAAATCCCGTCTTGTTCTAAATGAGACGGGATTTTTTTGCCAAAAGGATTAGTTAAATTTTAAAAAAAATAAGCCTCAAGAATAAAAGCTATGGGTTATTATTTATTTTAGCACCATAATTTTTGCCCTTATTTTAGTTTTCCCCATGTCTAAAATCATTTGTCATTTTTTACTACTATTGTCTCTTTCTTCGGCATTTTCTCAGGAATTAAATGAGTCCCAAATTAAAAGAACCCGAAGCATACAAGAACAATTGATCTCAAATCCTGCTAAAGCTTATGCTGAAGCTATGGAAATCAGTAACTCTGAAAATGAGTTGTTCAGTTTTTTTGGTAACTATTATGTGGCCAATTATTTTTACAATAAATCCGAGTTTACGCATTCCAAGCAACTGTTGTTGGCCCTTTTAAAAAACATTGAAAAAAGTAGCCATGCCAAAACAAGCAAAGTATACCAAGATTTGATGGGTATGTGTGTCAACAAACTTTTCTACATTCACAAGAATTTAGGAGAATATGACTTGGCCTTGTTTTACCTTGATCAATATAAAAAACGGTTACCCAACAGTCATTTTAACGAGCAATATGGCTTGATAAAAGTCGCTATGGGCGATTATGTCAACGGGATTGCTTTGTTGAAGCGAGAACTAAAGACTTCACCACACTTAAAATTGGGCGTAGGGGAAAAAATAATAATGAATAAGAAGTTATTTGCCGACAAATACAATTTCATAGGAGAAGCTTACCAACAGTATTACATACAGTCGAAAAACGCGGTTTATTTAGATTCAGCCAATTATTACTTCAAGGCAGCAGCCAACATGTTGCTACAAGATAATTTTTACCCGGAGTACACCAAAGTATTGTTGTATATGCGGGAAGCCAAAAGTGCCGCTTTGGCCGGTGATTATCACCAATCATTGTCTTTATACAGAAAAGGGAAAATGTATCCGGTTCTTCAGGATAATTTAAGGACCGTACAGTTGTTTGATTTAGGAATGGCCGATTGTTTTTATCATACAAAGCAAGTGGATTCGGCATTTTTCTATGGTGAAAAATACATAAAGAGTTATCCTTTAACTAAAGTGTCAAAAGAAAATCTGTTAATGGCCTATAACATTATGACGCAGTGTTATAGTGCAAAAGGTGACACTAAGAATGCGTATCGCTTCGCCCAAGAAAGTTTGGCCTTAATTAAATCCATAGAAGGCATTAAAAGCAAGTCGTTGAATTTTTTGCACGATTATGATTTAGAAGTAATAAAGGCGGAATCCAATAAAGTCATTGCGGCTAAGAATTACTTCAAAATTTCTCTTTTTGGTATTTTGATTGTTTTAGCCATTGTGGTTTTCAGTTTTTACTATTACCACAAAGATCAGAATGAAAAGCATACTCGATTTGTAAAAATTATCCAAGACCTGAAAGAATCCAAATCCGCTGAGTTTGATGCCATACCAATCAATACCACTGAAGTACAACCCAAGCCACTGCTGGATGATGAACTTATCGACAAATTGGCGTTGGGATTAAAAAAATTAGAACAGAAAGAAGCGTTTTTAGACCCTAATTTCAAGTTGGCTTTTGTGGCCAAAAAATTAAATACCAATACGGCTTATCTATCGCAATACTTCAATCAGGTGATGCAAAAGACCTTTTCAGAATATACCCAAGAATTGCGCATCCATTATGTGCTTCAGAAGTTAGTTGACGCACCGTATTTTCGGAAATATACCTTGCAGGCTATCGCCGAAGAAGTAGGATATAAAGATGCCAATACGTTGGTTCGCGTTTTTAAAAAGCAAACCGGACTTTCTCCGAATTACTACATCGAAAAGCTGGAAAATACAAATTAAGTATTTAAAAATCAATAAAATAAAGCTTAT
>NZ_CAMLRU010000242.1 GCF_946482535.1 uncultured Flavobacterium sp. | reverse complement strand
TTCAAAGTCTTTTATTTTGATAGTACTGCTGCACGAACAAAAAAGGATTAGAATAAAGACAACTATAGTTCTCATAATGTTTTTAGATTTCGCATAAAAATATATAAAATAAATGTAGAATAATATTTTTAAAAACTAGTACCTTAGCCACTCAGCAACTCAGCCATTTTTTTTATGAAAATCATCGCCGTTATTCCAGCTCGTTATGCGTCTACTCGTTTTCCTGCCAAATTGATGCAGGATTTAGGAGGAAAAACAGTTATTCTACGGACTTATGAAGCAGCCATCAACACCGGTTTGTTTCAGGATGTTTTTGTGGTAACGGATTCGATTTTAATTTATGACGAAATCATCAACAATGGTGGTAAAGCCATCATGAGCGTCAAAGAACACGAAAGCGGCAGCGACCGAATTGCCGAAGCGGTAGAACATCTTGATGTTGATATTGTAGTAAATGTTCAAGGCGATGAACCGTTTATCAACAAAGAACCTTTGGCCAAAGTGATTGAAGTGTTCCGAAATGATTTTGAGCAAAAAGTTGATTTGGCTTCGCTGATGTTTGAAATTACAGACCAAGAAGAAATCAACAATCCGAATAATGTGAAAGTGGTTACCGACCAAAATGGTTTTGCGTTGTACTTTTCGCGCTCGGTGATTCCTTATCCGCGGGAAGTGAATGTTGGTGTTCGCTATATGAAACACATCGGGATTTATGCTTTCCGCAAAGAAGCTTTGTTGGCGTTCTATCATTTGCCTATGAAATCTTTAGAAGCTTCCGAAAAATTGGAGCAATTGCGCTATTTAGAGTTTGGCAAAAGAATCAAAATGGTCGAGACAACTCATGTAGGCATCGGAATTGATACGCCGGAGGATTTGGAAAAAGCCAGAAAGATGCTTTAAATGTCTTCCGCATCATTGTCAAAATAGCCTTTTGATTTGACTTTCGTCGAAAAGAAATTCAGAAACAATATCACAAACGACAAGAAGAAAAGCGCTTGAACGCAAGCCAAAAATTTCCCAAAAGTGGTTATCGGGTAATAATCACCAAAACCGATGGTGTTGGACGTCATTAGACTAAAATATACGGCATCAGTCCAATGTTCAAAAGGAATATTGGTGTTGTTGCCCAAAGAATAAAATACGCCAAACGCGATTACGACTTCCAAATAATTAAAAAACAACAGCAACATCGATCTTTTATACGAACGCGGTCGGGCAAACAAATCAGAAGCGAAAATCAAGGTCGGAATGTAAAGGATGGTTTCTAAAATGAGGTAAACCAATAAGCTTATCAAATATCCTTTATCCTGCCAATCATTGACCAAAATCATGATCGGAAAAGCTACTTTCAGCAATATATAGATATCCATGGCCAAATCTTTATAGGCATAACCTATTTTAGTAGCCAGGGTTTTGACATAAATCCCGGGAAAAAATAATTGCGAAATGGAGAGAAACAAACGAATAATTTTTTCAATACCGTTATCGTCTTGATGATCGTTGTTCCAAATAGCTCTGATGTTGAGAATTCTTCGTTCTATCGGATTGTATTTCGGTTTAAAGTCTTCCGATACTTTTCCGATTAATAATTTTTTCAAAAATCCCATCAGCTTAGCTTTTTTATGGTAAATAGTTCGTTGTGTGTTTCCACTTTAGGATACATTCTGAGTGAAAAATTGCCACCGAATTTGTTTTTGTAAATCAAATTGCGCTCTTCGTCTAATTTATTAATAACCATAGTGTTGAATAAAATAAACCCATTGGTTTTTAATAAAAAATTAATCCGATTGATAAAAAAATCTTCAAACAAAAAGTTGGGCATCACGGTATCCTGAAAAATGTCTATGATGATCAAATCATATTTTTCTTTAGTTTTTAAAACAAATTCAAAAGCATCATCAACCACGATTTCCAGATTGGGAATTTCATTCAGTTTAAAATATTGGTTAGCAATGGCTACTATATTATCATCAATTTCAACTCCGGTGATTTTTCCTTTGAATTTGATTTCATCGGTTAACGTCCGAATCACACTTCCGCCGGCAACACCAAGCACGAGTATGTTTTCAAACTTTTTGATGCGTTCAAAACCTATATACTTTAATCCTTTTCGCAAAATGCGTTGTAAACTGCCAAAAGAATAGTTGGTATTTTTGCTGTCGAGAACCAATTGTCCGTTGTTCCAAGTCACTTCAAGCGTTTTACTTACAGGCGAGTTTTTCGTGTAAATGTTAATCGGAACAAAATAGCTGAATAGTCTTCGAAGCATCAATAAATATTTTTCTCAAAAATAAGAGATTAATGTTAAATTTACGAAAAATATAGGTCATGAAAAAGCGACTTTACCAATTTATTTTCTTCCGATTAATGGGGTGGAAGATCACCGGAACTATAGACGCCAATGTCAAGAAATGTGTGATGATGGTCATGCCGCATACTTGTAATTTTGATTTCTTCATTGGTTTGTTGTGCCGAGGAATTATTGGTTTGGAAATGAACTTTGTAGGTAAAAAAGAACTGTTTGCTTTTCCATTCGGCTATTATTTCAGAAGCATCGGCGGCGCGCCACTAGACAGAAGTGGTGGCAAAAACAATGTTGATGCTACGGTAGAAGTGTTCAACTCCCGAGAAGTATTCCGAATGGCCATTGCTCCCGAAGGCACGCGTAAAAAAGTTACCCAACTCAGAACCGGGTTTTATTACATTGCTTATAAAGCCAATGTTCCGATAATTCCCATCGCTTTTGATTATGCTCAAAAAGAAGTCAAAATAGGAAATCCGGTAATGCCTACCGGAAATTATGAAGAAGATATGAAAATTATTTTTCCCCATTTTAAAGGCGTTCAAGGCAAATTTCCCGAAAAACAATTTCAGGTTTAAAACCAAAACTTTTTTTTTCTCGTACGTAGTTTAAATTAATAATCAACAAAACTATTTACTATGAAAAAAACAATTTTTACCGCAGCTTTTCTGTCTGTTCTTATGGTATCATGTTCAGACGATGCAAACCTTGCTTCAAACGAACAACAAGATCGTTCTGCTAACAAGGAATTTATTCTTTTTACAACCAGTAACACAACCGGAAAGGTGTCTGTTACCGATTACAATCAATCATCACCTTCCATTTCAAGTTTTATGGTGTCTTCAATTGATGCTGATGGTGCTTACTATTTTGGAGACAGCGATG
>NZ_CAMLRU010000241.1 GCF_946482535.1 uncultured Flavobacterium sp. | reverse complement strand
CAAAAATTACTGCTCTGAAAGCTTGGAAAGTAAGTTTACTTTTTGATGATTTTATAGTTTAGTTGTTGGTTTACTGTACTGAGGTGTAAAATATACAAGCCACGCTGAAAAGATTGGAGGTTCACTTCTGAGAAATTAGTAGTTGTGGCAAACAGTATTTTTCCGGACATGTCGGTAACAGTGATTTTTTCGATGGTTAGGTTGGAATCGTTTTGTATGAATAACACATCACTGGTTGGATTAGGATACACAGAAATATTCATTGCCGGGGTAACTTCATCAAGACCTAAAAACGCATCGCAATTTAATTGGGTAAAAACTGAAGCTACATCAACAGTAGGACCAAGCCCCAACTGTCCGACAAGATTATTGCCTCGTCCCCATAATGTACCATCCGATTTGATGCCAAAATAGTGCATTTCTCCGGAATGAATCTTTACCCAGTTGGTCTCTGTGCCAATTTGATTAAAACCTGAGGCAGAACTAATCCACAGTGTACCGTCTGTTTTAACTCCTAAGGTGGTGTAGTATGTTTTTGATGCGTTTGCCCAATTAGTAGCAGTACCCAATTGGGTAGGCACAGTAACTTGCGAAGGCAAACCGGAGCCCAACTGATTGTTTAAATTAGAGCCCCAACCCCAGAGCGTGCCGTCAGTTTTAATCGCAAGCGAGCTTTCGAACAAAAAACCGGTTCCAAAATCAGCCCAATTGGTATCAGTTCCTATTTGAACAAAATTAAAACGGTTTACGGTAGTGCCGTCACCAAGTTGGCCATGATTATTTAACCCGCAGGCCCACAAAGTGCCGTCGGTTTTAATTCCTAAAGTATGATTACTACCTGTAATTACCTTTGCCCAATTGGTTTCGGTACTGATTTGAATGGGGGTCATTTGCAAATTGGCTGCGCCTAAATTTAACATCCCGTAAATGTTTCCACCCCATCCCCAGAGTGTTCCGTCGGTTTTAAAAGCAATGGTAGCAAGACCGGGACTAACATAATCCCAATCAGTATCTGTACCTATTTGGGTAAGGGCATATTTATCATCTTGATTGCCTGTGCCTAAGCCACCCCCGGCACCATCACCACAAGCCCAAAGGGTACCGTCGCTTTTTATGACAAATGATTTGTCGCCACCGGTAAATATTTTAGCCCCAGCCATTTGAGCATTTACCAATCGCGGAGTATAAATAGGAGCTACGGCCGTATTCAATCCCAACTCACCGGAATTATTGTTTCCCCATGACCACAAAGTGCCATCGGTTTTTAAAGCCATTGAGTGTTGGTAATTTGTAGAAAAAGCTTGAAAACATTGAGCGCTACTGGTTAACGCAACCATAAAAGCCAAAAGTGAGAAAATCGTTTTCATTTTTTTTTTAAAGTTAGGTAAAAAAAGATTACAAACCTGTTAAATTATGTCCCTCATTACAGAAACGAGTTGATAGCTTTGGTAAATTGGGTTGGTTACTGTCCCAATAATATCATCAATTTTTACAAAGGTTACTATATCACCATCATCAATAGCAAATGAATTGCTGGTATTTGGAGTTTTAAAAAAGATATTATCAGTATTGTAAAAAACAACTTTTCCTTTGTAAGCCCTAATGGTTAAATACTCTCCTGCATTAATTGATGAATGAATGATTTTAACATGAGGGTTGGGTGAAGGATTTGTGGCTGTTGCTTCTTGGTCAAGAAATAATAGCTTATGACCGGAGCAATTTATAGAATTATCAGTTTGTACAATTATTTTTTGTAAAATTCCAAAAGTTATACCTAGTTTGTCTACCTTAAAAGTATTGTTTTCGGCAGAGACACCACCTGTAGTATTGTTATTGGCAACAATAAATCTAGTCGAACTGTTAAGATAAATCCCGTCAACATCAGTAACAGTTACATAATTGTTATTTACATTTACAAAAGATCTGGATACATAAATACATTGCCCATCTTTCAAATTATTCGGTGCATTTAATGACCCAAATCCCGCTGCATTGGCAAATCGATTATTTACTATATTGATACCCTTAGAAGGATTATCATTATCTTGCTCCTGTATATTGCTATTTACAGAAATTGCTACTCCCAATTGTTCAAACCAACAATTGTCAATAGAAACATTTTCAGCCCAAAGTATGTAAATTCCATAATCTGCATATTGACTTGTACAATTCAAAAAAGTGATAACCGCCGGTACAAATTGCGCAATACTTTCTATCCAAATATTTTTCCCTTTTTTAAATTTGTATTCATCATTTTCTGCATCATAAACAGAATACCCGTCAAATTCACAATTTATAAAAGACAGTTGACCGTTTTGTCCGGTAATGCGCAACGAGTTATTATCATCGCTAAAATTAAACACCCGTACATTTTCAAAAATTGTAAACTGATTTGGCAATAAAAAAATTGAATTAGTACCACCACCCTTTAAATAGATACTATGCCCCAAAAAACCATAAATATTAATGTCGCTAATCCTTGAGTTCCACAACCCTCCGTGAAATGGTTCACTTGATTGAAAGTTAGATTCAAAAAAAAACGCTCCTCTGGCAGTTTCTTGCCCGGAGAGGTTTAAGTTGGAAACATTTATAATTACCGGACCACTTTCTATCTCAAACATAAAATCACCATCATTACCGGGTGTGGCATAAAGTATTGTTTTATCCATAGACTCACCAATTAAAGTAACCCCGTTTTTTAGTAGTAAGTTAGATATCAAATAACTGCCATTTGGTATAAAAACAGTAGAACCTCTGGGAGGTGATGAATTAGGAGAACTGTTATTTGCATTTATAACAAAGTTCAAAGCTGCAAAATCAATAGCATTTTGAATTCTTGTGGTGTAACTTGTCTCTAAACTGGAAGCTTCATAAGTACCAAAAGCCCCAAAAAACAGGACATTAATATCACCATCATATTGTCTTACCCACCTACCGGAATCATCAGGAATTCCATCAATAATAGCCTGCACTATAGTACCATTATTATCTTGATTGTAGAGACCTATTCCTGTAAAAATGGCACTTGTTCTCCACATAAAAATCCCACCTCCACCATCTCCAATACTCGAGTGTCCAAGAGCATAATAAAGTTCTCCCTCAAATTGTCCTACGATACCTCTTAATGATTCTAAGTTTAATACTTCTGTCATGATTTTTGATTATTTATACATTTAAATGACTTTGGGTTATTTCCCAT
>NZ_CAMLRU010000240.1 GCF_946482535.1 uncultured Flavobacterium sp. | reverse complement strand
CGGTACTCGGCATTAAAATATTCTTTGTTCGGATCTTTAATTATTTTGTCAAGATCACCCAATATTTTTTGGCTATCATCAGGGTGTATGTTTTTCTCCCATAAATGTTTGTCAGACTGACTCAAATCATACCCGAAAATCGTGTTAAAACCATCTCCCCAAAAAACATTATCATTAAAAACATCCCAATCGACGATGGCTTCAACAGTGGCCTTGGCGAGTATTTTGAAACGTTCATTACTTTCCAATATTTCTTGCTCGTGAAGTTTTCTTTTGGTGATGTCCACCGCAACGCCTTCTAATCGTATGGGTTGATTATTTTCATCTCTTATCAGGTGAATGCGTTCTAAAATCCATTTAATTTTTCCGGATTCGCTAATAATTCTTTGCTCGCTTTCCACAATCTCATTATTAATGAAATTAGAAAATGTATCCGTATTGAATTTATAATGTTCCTCAGGATGAAAGCGTTTTTTAATGTTGTCTAATGTTAAAATAAATGTTTGGGGATTGGTTTCGAAAATTTTGTGCATTTCATCAGACCAAATGATTTCGGAGGTCAACAAATCGTTAGTCCAATACCCCATACTTGCAATTTCACAAGCCATTTTTAGGCGATTGTTACTAATTAGCAACGATTTCTGGAAATTGATCTCCGATGTAATATCGTAAGCCGAAACCAATAAACCTTTTTTACCTTCAAAAGTAACTTGAGAAGTTTTCAGTTTTACCTGTATGATTTCGCCGTTTTTTTTTCGATGTCTTATCAATTCGGGTATGGAATAACTTTCTGATTGTCTGGTTTGGATCAATACCTCTTCTAAGTTCGGAATGTCATCCTTTGGTCTGATCTCTTTTATGGTCATCGACAAAAACTCATTAATAGTGTAACCATAATGAATACAAGCTGCTTCGTTTACATTCATAAACCGCAATGAATCAACATCAAAAATCCACATGGGAATCGGACTGTGATTGAATAGGTTGATGTATTCTTGTTTGGATTGTTTGGATCTTTGTTCGGAATCCAACTTAAATTCGATAATTTGTCGATAATAATTAGAGAGTTTGTTGATATTTCTCTTCATCAATACATGAAGTAACAATGAAGTGATAATTATAAAAATTAATCCTTTTACCGTTTGCAGTTTGTAAATTAAATCAATATCCGCTATGAAGACTTCCAGAAAATAATCGGAAGTAAAGATATAAACCGCACTGACGACGGCATAAACCAAAACAATTTTAAAAGAGGAGAACTGACGTAATAGTCTTATCTTTTTTTCCATATCAATAACCAATTTGCTGAAGTCATACCAAAACTTAGTTAAAAGTAACTTTTTTTAAATAAAAGAAATATGATTTTTGTCATAAATCATTTATAAACTAAGGATTTTCCCTTAAAATGTTTCCAATTTATTTTAAAAAAAACTTCCACTGGCTTGGAAGTTTTTTTTTAAGTTTTTAAATCATTTAGGATAAGTTTGCTCGTGCTTATTGTTTCTTTTTGCGCATTTTCATATTGATGAATTCTACCGCTAAGGAGAATGCAATGGCAAAATACAAATAGCCTTTAGGTACGGTGCCAACGTGTTGTCCGGCTAAAGACGCTTCGGATAAGTGCATACTTTCGGTAATCAACATGAAACCGATTAGAATTAAAAACGCTAATCCCAATACTTGAATTGACGGATTGGCATTGACAAAATTCCCCACCGGAACAGCAAATAGCATCATGACACCAACCGAAATTACCACGGCTGTAACCATAATAATCAAGGCGCCTTCAACACCGTTAGTCATTCCGACAGCAGTCAAAATACTATCCACAGAGAAAATCAAATCAATTAAAAGTATTTGAACAATTACATTGCTGAATGATTTAGCGGCAGAGGTCTTCAAATCTTTTTCTTCTTCGCCTTTGTGGTCTACTTTTTCGTGAATTTCTTTGGTGCTTTTATAAATTAAGAAAATACCTCCAAGCAATAAGATTAGCGCTTGTCCGGTGAAATTGGCACTAAACCAACCCCAATCAAAACCAAATAAAGGCTCTTTCATGGCAATTAAAAGTGTGATACCAAACAGCAATCCGATACGCATAAACATCGCTAAAAACAAACCAATTTGCGTGGCTTTTTTGCGTTTTTCAACCGGTAATTTTCCGGTTACGATAGAGATAAAAATAATGTTGTCAATACCTAAAACAATTTCTAAGAATGTTAAAGTTAATAGCGCTATCCAAGCATCGGGATTTAAAAATACTTCCATGGGTTAAATTAAGTTTGTATCGTTTGTACGGGTTTATTTGATTTTAGTTACAGTGCCGCGTTGTTTTTTGGCATCGCCTACAAAAGAATAGTCAAAAGTATAACTATTCTCGTCAGTAGCCAAAATAGTCATGCTGATGGCTTTTCTTTCAGCCATTGTTTTGGGATGTAATTTTTGCAGTACAAATTCGCAATCATTCACCCAACGCACCGAAGCGGTATCGGTTTTGCCGTTGAAAGTTTCAATTTGTAAAGTTTCGGTTCTGGTAAAGGTAGACGTGTGTTTCTTACCGTCAATCTCTTGTGTGAAAGTAAAAGTACCGGTTTTGAAATCTTGACATTTGCGTTCCTTTTGCGAGCACGAAACCAAAGTTAAGACGACTAAGAGTAATGTTATTTTTTTCATTTTTTTTTTAGGAGCTGTTTCCGGCTTTCTGTTTCAATCTCTTCGAGGATTTCCACGGCAATCCGGGCTAGGGTTTTATTTTAATTTATTCAATTCGTCATCTGTAAAATTCTTAATGCTTTTTTCTTTGGAAAATTTATCGGCATTGTAACTATTAGATTTGTTTTTGGGAATGGAAAGCGAATCCCATTCGCTGCTCTTAAGCATTTTAGCATAAAACACAATTTGCCCGATATGATACGGATAATGCGCCAATTGTCGGTTAATAGCTTCTACAACCGTATGACCTTCATTGCGAATGTAAACTATAGTTTCTAATTGCTCAGGCGTCAGAGTATTAATAGCATTAAAGAAACAATCCCAACCTTTTTGCCACAAGGCCATCAATTCCGTTTTATCGGCAATCACTTCTTCAAATTCACCATCACGGTTTCTCCATTCTTTTTCGCCATCACTGGTTAGGAAATCCGTAAAGCGAGACAACATATTCCCGGTCAAATGTTGGACAATCACCGCAATCGAATTAGTGTCTTCATTCACCGCTACAAACAATTGCTCCGGTTCGAGTTGGTCTATCGCTTTT
>NZ_CAMLRU010000239.1 GCF_946482535.1 uncultured Flavobacterium sp. | reverse complement strand
GTGTTGGGCAACTCCTTTACGACCAAGCCCTAAAAGTAGCCAAAGCCAAAAACTCTGATTACGTTTGGTTAGGTGTTTGGGAAGAAAACCCAAGAGCCATTAGCTTTTACAAGAAGAACGGTTTTGTGGAATTTGACAAACACATTTTCAAGTTGGGCAATGACGAACAAACGGATATCATGATGAAACTGAAATTAGAATACTAAAAAAGCAGCTCAATGAGCTGCTTTTTTTTATAAAACCCATTCTTGAATAAAATTTTCAACCAAAATGTAAATCAGAAAATTCTTTTAGTTATTTTTAAAAAATCAAACAACAGGGAATGCTGAAAACTGTATAGAGTAAGCAAAAATTAATTTCCATAAAATGATTACAATACTATTCTTGGTTCTTTTTGTCCTTGTCTTTGGCACGATGTGGGCACAAAAAAAATTTAAAATTATTGAAAGAAATGAAGACGGGCATTTCGTAAAAATCAATTACAAGCCCATTGTTTTTGCTGTCTTAGCCCTATTATTCATCTTTATACAACCTTATGAGATGAAAAAAATTGAAGCCGGTTATCAAGGCTTGTTAGTTAATTTAGTAGGTGATTCCAGAGGAGCTTCTTCCATTAAGGAAATATCGGGCTGGAAAATTTACAATACTTGGACCGAAGAAATCCACCAAATTCCTTTAGACCAAAGAACCATCCGCTATGAGAAGCAAACCGTAATTGCTAAAGGTGGTTTTCCTTGTGACATCTCCCCTAGTTTTAACCATTCGGTAAAACGAAACACTACGGCGGATATGTTTACCAATTTAAGAACATCCTACAGAAACGGTGGATTAGAAGCGATTGAATCCGGTTGGCTTGAAATTGCCATTTTGGGTGCTGTAAGTGATGTGGCTAACAAATGGGTTATCGATGATATCTTTAACAATAGAAGCGGCTTTGAAGCAGCCATTGTAGTAGAAGCCAACAAACGTGTCGGTAAATGGTTTACCATTTCACAATTGAGAACCAACATCCAACCGCCACCAAGTATAGTAGAATCGATCAAAGCCAAAGCTTTAGCGGTACAAGATGCGATTACTTCGGAATCACAAGCCAAAGCCGCTACTGCCGATGCCCAACGCAAGATAGCTTTAGCCAAAGGTGATAGCGCAACCGTAGTTATTCAGGCAAGTTCGGAAGCGGCAGCATTGAGACTGAAACAAAAAGAACTTACGCCATTATATGTTGAATATATCAAAGCCAACAAATGGAATGGAGAACTTCCCAAAACCACTTTGGGTAATGCAACTCCCATGATAAATCTGAGAGATTAAACACAGCAACAAAAAAAGCAGCTCAATGAGCTGCTTTTTATTTATAAATCTATACTTAGATTACGCTAAATCATAGCGGTCAGCATTCATGACTTTAGTCCATGCTGCAACAAAGTCTTTTACAAATTTCTCTTTGTTATCGTCTTGGGCGTATACTTCAGCATAAGAACGCAATATAGAGTTAGAACCGAAAACCAAGTCCACTCTCGTAGCTGTCCAACGGGTCTCGCCGGTTTTTCTGTTTACGATGTTATAGGAGTTTTTACCGGTTGGTTTCCAAGAATAATTCATATCGGTTAAGTTCACAAAGAAATCGTTGCTCAACACGCCAACCTTATCGGTAAATACACCGTGTTTAGAGCCGCCATAGTTGGTACCTAACACACGCATACCACCAATTAAAGCGGTCATTTCGTGAGCCGTTAAACGCATCAATTGGGCTTTGTCTAACAACATTTCTTCGGGCTGTACTTTGTAGTCGCTTTTCAACCAGTTTCTGAAACCGTCGTGTAATGGCTCTAATACGTCAAACGATTCGGCATCGGTCATTTCAGCAGTAGCATCTCCTCTACCCGGTGCGAATGGCACTTTTACGTTTACGCCTGCAGCGTGTGCTGCTTTTTCAACGGCTGCAGTTCCACCTAAAACAATCAAATCGGCTAAAGAAACTTTTTTGCTCAATCCCGCTTGCAGTTCGGTTAACTTAGCCAACACTTTTTGCAAACGCTCCGGTTCATTACCTTGCCAATCTTTTTGAGGTGCTAAACGAATACGAGCTCCATTGGCACCACCACGGTAATCAGAACCTCTGAAAGTTCTGGCGCTGTCCCAAGCGGTGTTGATTAATTCTGTTGGGGTTAAACCACAGTTCAACAATTTGGCTTTTAAGTCTTCGATTTCTGCGTCAGATAAAGTATAATCAACAGCCGGAATCGGATCTTGCCAAATCAACTCTTCTTTCGGAGCGTCCGGTCCTAAATAACGACTTCTTGGTCCTAAATCGCGGTGGGTTAACTTGAACCAAGCTCTGGCAAAAGCGTCTTCAAAAGCTTTTGGGTCATTGCGGAATTTCTCTGAAACTTTGCGGTATTCAGGATCCATTTTCAACGCCATATCGGCATCGGTCATGATTGGATTTCTTCTTACACTCGGATTGTGGGCATCTACCGGTTTGTCTTCTTCTTTCATATTAATCGGATCCCACTGCCAAGCACCGGCCGGACTTTTAGACAATTGCCAATCGTGGTTTAACAAAATATCAAAATAGGTATGGTTCCATTTATCAGGGTGCGAAGTCCAAGCGCCTTCTAATCCGCTGGTGATGGTATCAGGACCATTGCCGTTGCCTTTTGGATTTAACCAACCAAAACCTTGGGTTTCAATATCAGCAGCTTCCGGTTCCGGACCTAAAGCATTCGCATCACCGTTTCCGTGGGCTTTCCCAACGGTGTGACCACCGGCAGTTAACGCTACCGTTTCCTCATCATTCATGGCCATACGAGCGAAAGTCACACGCATGTCGTGAGCGGTTTTTAAAGGATCAGGATTTCCGTCAACCCCTTGAGGGTTCACATAAATTAATCCCATCATTACGGCTGCCAAAGGATTTTCTAAATCTCTCTCACCCGAATAACGGCTTTTTTCACCACCGGAAACCGCTAACCAAGTATTTTCAGAACCCCAATAAATGTCTTTTTCAGGATGCCAAATGTCTTCACGACCACCGGCAAATCCGAAAGTTTTGAAGCCCATAGATTCATAAGCCATATTTCCGGCCAAAATCATTAAATCAGCCCAAGAGATTTTGTTGCCGTATTTTTTCTTGATAGGCCAAAGTAGTCTGCGTGCTTTGTCTAGGTTTCCGTTATCGGGCCAACTGTTTAAAGGAGCGAAACGCAAATTTCCGGTTCCGCTACCGCCACGACCGTCTGCTATACGGTAACTTCCGGCACTGTGCCA
>NZ_CAMLRU010000238.1 GCF_946482535.1 uncultured Flavobacterium sp. | reverse complement strand
GGAATTTATTCTTTTCACAACCAGTAACACAACCGGAAAGGTATCTGTTACGGATTACAATCAATCATCACCTTCCATTTCAAGTTTTATGGTATCTTCAATTGATGCCGACGGCGCTTACTATTTTGGAGATAGTGATGAATTTATTTTGGCTTCCAGAAGCAACAATAGGGTAGAGTCTTATGCTGATGTTATGGGCGCTGTGGCTATGAATGCTCCGGCATTATCCTTAACCGGAATGAGTACTTCCGATTTTATCAATGCCAGAGAAATTGCAGTTTCCGGCGATAAAGTAGTTGTTACTCAAGACCAAAGTGCGGCCAATAACAACACCAATAAATTAATCGTTTACCAAAAAACTGCTTCCGGTTTTACTTTACTAAACAGTTACACCGTGAATTTCAAAACATGGGGGATTCATTTAGAAGGCGATACTTTATATGCTGTAGCCGATTTGACCGGTGATTTGTTGTCGTTTGAGAATTTCTTTGCTAATGCTGATGGTGCCATTTTGCCCACAAAAAGAGTAACCATTGAAGGTTTGGTGAGAACTCACGGAATTACTTATTCAAAAAGAAGCAACACGATGGTATTAACCGATGTAGGATTAGCTGCTTCAGATTCAGATGGTGGTGTAATTGTGCTGAAAGGATTTACCGAATTGTTTGCCGCTACGCCAAACATGGGAACTATTGCTATGGACAAACAAATCAGAATTTACGGTTCAAATACCTTTTTAGGCAATCCGGTGGATGTAGCTTATGACAATTTCACCAAAACTATCTTCGTAGCCGAAAGATTAAACGGCGGCGGAAAATTACTGACTTTCGATTTGCCGAATTCCAATGTAAATGCCATGCCGTCAAGTTCTCGTCCTGAACCGGGCGTAAGCAGTGTTTACCTATTCAGAGAGTAATGAGTTAATTGCTTTTATAATTTGGTTCGAAAACCTTCGTTGCCCAAGTAACGAAGGTTTTTTTATGGGGTTGGATTTGGAGTTTTCTTTTTGTCTAAATTTGCTTCATGAATTATTTAACCACACAACAGCAATACAAAGCCGAAAGCCTTTTCGGAAGATATATCACTTTAAAACACATTGAGCCAATATTGGCAAATTATCCCACTACTGTAGTGGGTTATTCTGTTTTGGGAAAACCGATTTACCAACTGCTTTTAGGTTCGGGTAAAACTAAAATTTTCATGTGGTCGCAAATGCACGGCAATGAAAGCACGACTACTAAAGCTTTATTCGATTTTGTAAATTTTCTCCATGCTGATTCAGATGAAAGTAAGGCGTTATTAAACTCGTTTACCTTTTGTTTGTTGCCAATGCTAAATCCGGATGGCGCCGAGTTGTATACTCGAGAAAACGCCAATCTGATTGATTTAAATCGCGATGCTCAAGCTTTATCACAACCCGAAAGTAAAGTTCTCCGTCAAGTTTTTGAGGATTTTAAACCTCATTATTGCTACAATCTTCACGACCAAAGAACCATTTTCGGCGTAGCCGATACAGGAAAACCGGCGACAGTTTCTTTTTTAGCTCCGGCCTATAATGAAGAAAGAGATGTCAATCTTGTTCGGACTAAAGCCATGAGTGTCATTGCAAATATGAATACGGTTTTGCAACAATTAATTCCCAATCAGGTTGGACGTTTTGATGATTCTTTTAATATCAATTGTGTAGGCGATACATTTCAGTTTTTAGAGGTGCCAACCATTTTATTTGAAGCCGGACATTTTCCGGGCGATTATGAAAGAGAAGAGACTCGAAAATATATTTTTACCGCTTTAGTCTCCGGAATTCAATATTTACACGAAAACGATATAGTTGGTAATAAAAACGAAGATTATTTAAAAATTCCGCAAAATAAAGTCGTTTTTTATGACTTTGTTTATAAAAATGTTAAAATAAATTATGATGGTAAAGAAAAAATTATCAATTTTGCAGCACAATACAAAGAAGTTCTGAATAAAGATACGGTCATTTTTGAAGCAAGAATTGTTCAAATTGATCATCTGGAGAATTATTTTGGTCATTATGTAGTTGATGCGCAAGGCGAAAGTTATCATGATGACAAAGAGAATTTTCCGAATATTGAGCAAAAAGCTAATTTTTATTTAGGAAAAAATATAAAAATAGTTAATGGTTTGATAAAAAACTAACAGTTAACTTTTTTTATTAAAAAAAATGTATTTTTTTTGTCGTAGATTTTTAAATAAACAAAATAGATAGTTTTATGAGTAAGTTTCGCTTAGATGAAGTAGACCACCAAATCTTGGATATGTTGATTGACAACACCAGAATTCCATTTACAGATATCGCCAAAAAATTATTAATTTCAGCCGGAACCGTTCACGTAAGAGTGAAGAAAATGGAAGATTCAGGAATCATCATGGGTTCGTCATTGTCTTTGGATTATGAAAAATTAGGCTATTCTTTTATCGCTTACGTTGGTGTATTTTTGAACAATACTTCACAAACTAAATTCGTTTTAGAAAGAATCAACGAAATTCCATACGTAACGGTTGCTCACGTAACTACCGGAAAATTTAATATCTTCTGTAAAATCAGAGCCAAAGATACCAAACATGCCAAAGACGTAATCTTTATGATTGACGATATCGAAGGCGTTTACAGAACTGAAACGATGATTTCATTAGAAGAAAGTATCAACGACAAAAAACGTTTGATGCACACTATCTTCCAAGAATTAGACTAGTCAAATTCAAAAATATATTTAAGACCTCAAGTGAAAGCTTGAGGTTTTTTTATTAATTTAAGCCAAAATTCCAGCGCCATGTATACCTTACCTAAAATTGAGCGTTTCAACCAAAATGTATTGTCTAAGTATCATATTTACAACAGTGTGTTTATCACTTTGCCCTTTGATGCCATTGATAATACCGGTGTTTTGTTGCCTTTGTTTTCGGAAGTTTGCGACAACGGCTTTAAAAACCAATGGTCACCCAAACAAATCGTTGATTTTTTTGCGGATAAGTATTTAGACAAAGCCACAGAAACTCAAAAAATCGACTTGATGTTTCGGTTCATTCAATATGTTGAACGCCAAATAGTATTGTTTGACGCCATAGAAGACGCCGCTTTCCCGATTGTCAATAATTTGGAAGGTCGAGGTTCGTTACGTGACATCAAGGAAAAAACCGAAGCCAAAGACAAACGCGAAGAATTGATTGCCTTTTTGGAGACTTTTAATGTTCGTACAGTTTTAACCGCACATCCGACACAGTTTTACCCGGGTTCTGTACTCGGAATTATAACC
>NZ_CAMLRU010000237.1 GCF_946482535.1 uncultured Flavobacterium sp. | reverse complement strand
GCCATTATACGATGCCTTCTTTTAAAATGTCATGCAAATGAATAATGCCTTTGTATTCGCCATTATCAACGACAACCAATTGAGTTATAGAGAAATCTTCCAAAGTGTTAAGCGCATCACTCACCATATCAGTCGATTTAATCATTTTCGGATTCACGGTCATAATATCTTTGGCAACCAAACCTGAAATGGTTTCTGTTTTGTTCAACATTCGGCGAATATCACCGTCGGTAATGATTCCGATAACTTTTTCATTTTCAACTACAGCTGTAACGCCCAAACGTTTTTCGGAGATTTCCACGATAACCGTTTTGATATTAGAATCAGGCGCGACTATCGGTTTATGAGTCGTATCAAGCATATCGCCAACACGCAATAATAATTTTTTGCCCAAAGCGCCACCCGGATGGTATTTGGCAAAATCTTCTGCGGTAAAGTTTCTCATTTCCATTAAGCAAACGGCCAAAGCATCTCCCATTACCAATTGGGCAGTCGTACTGTTGGTTGGTGCCAAATTGTTTGGGCAGGCTTCGCTTTCCACATACGTATTCAAAACATAATCGGCTTCTTTGCCCAAAAAGGAAGTGGTATTTCCGGTAATGGCAATCAATTTATTGCCGAATCTTTTTAATAACGGAACCAAAACTTTAATCTCAGGACTGTTGCCGCTTTTAGAGATACAAATCACCACGTCACCCGGCTGCACCATACCTAAATCACCATGAATCGCTTCAGAAGCATGAAGGAATAAGGACGGTGTTCCGGTAGAGTTTAAAGTAGCTACAATTTTTTGGGCAATGATGGCACTTTTACCAATCCCGGTTACTACTAATCTTCCCGAGGCATTGTATATAAGTTCAACAGTTTGGACAAAATCGTCATTGACCAAATCTACCAGCTTTCCAATAGCTTCACTTTCAGATAAAATGGTCTTTTTGGCAGAGGCTAAAATAGTTTCTTTAGGTATCAAAATTGTAATAAGATAAAATTTGTATGTATAAAAGAAAGTCGTATCTTTATGTTTGCAAATTTATGTAAAAATACCATTAACACAGAATGAATTTAGACGAAATTGACATCCATAAAGAATTAAAAAAGTATTTTGGTTTCAGCCAATTTAAAGGATTACAGGAACAAGTCATAAAAAGTATTATTACCAAACATAATACCTTCGTTATAATGCCAACCGGTGGTGGCAAATCTTTATGTTACCAATTACCGGCTTTAATACAAGAAGGAACTGCCATTGTAGTTTCGCCGTTGATTGCTTTAATGAAAAATCAAGTCGATGCCATCAGAAGTTTGTCTTCGGAAAACGGCATTGCTCATGTACTCAATTCATCTTTAACCAAAACCGAAATCAATCAGGTTAAAAAAGATATTACTTCAGGGATTACCAAGTTGCTTTATGTGGCTCCGGAATCATTAACCAAAGAAGAATATGTTGAATTCCTTCAAAGTGTACCAATATCATTTGTTGCCATAGACGAAGCCCATTGTATCTCGGAATGGGGACACGATTTCAGACCCGAATACCGAAATTTAAGACACATCATCAAACAATTGGGAGACGTACCGGTTATTGGTTTAACCGCTACGGCTACGCCTAAAGTTCAGGAAGATATTTTGAAGAATTTGGATATGTCTGACGCCACGACCTTTAAAGCGTCATTTAACCGTCCGAATTTATTTTACGAAGTACGTACCAAAACCAAAAATATCGAAGCGGATATCATTCGCTTTATCAAACAAAACAAAGGCAAATCGGGAATTATTTATTGCTTAAGCCGTAAAAAGGTAGAAGAAATAGCCGAAGTATTGCAAGTAAACGGTATTTCAGCAGTTCCATATCATGCCGGTTTAGACGCAAAAACCCGTGCCAAACACCAAGACATGTTCCTAATGGAAGACGTAGAGGTAGTGGTGGCAACCATTGCCTTCGGAATGGGAATTGATAAGCCTGATGTTCGTTTTGTGATTCACCACGACATTCCAAAATCCTTAGAGAGTTATTACCAAGAAACCGGTCGTGCCGGTCGCGATGGAGGAGAAGGTCACTGTTTGGCTTATTACTCTTATAAAGATGTAGAAAAATTAGAAAAATTCATGTCGGGCAAGCCGGTAGCCGAACAGGAAATAGGTTTTGCGTTATTACAAGAAGTGGTGGCCTATGCCGAAACTTCAATGTCGAGACGTAAGTTCTTGTTGCATTATTTCGGAGAAGAATTCGACAGCGAAACCGGTGAAGGCGCCGATATGGATGACAATGTTCGCAATCCGAAAACCAAAGTCGAAGCCAAAAACCAAGTCAAAATGTTGTTGGAAGTCGTACGAGATACCAAGCATTTATACAAATCAAAAGAAATTGTGTTTACGCTTATCGGAAGAGTTAATGCCACAATAAAAGCACACAAAACCGATACCCAAACTTTCTTTGGTTGCGGTGCTGATTTCGATGAACGCTATTGGATGGCGCTAATAAGACAAGTTTTAGTAGACGGTTTGTTGAACAAAGATATTGAGACTTACGGTATACTAAAAGTCTCAGACAGAGGGCACGAGTTTATCAAAAACCCGGTTTCCTTTATGATGTCAGAAGACCATGAATACAGTGAAAGTGAAGATGAAGCCATAGTAACCGCAGCCAAATCCAGCGGAACGGCTGATGAAGCTTTGATGGCCATGTTGCGGGAGTTACGTAAAAAAGTAGCCAAGAAACTGGGCGTACCACCATTTGTGGTTTTTCAAGATCCGTCCTTAGAAGACATGGCTCTAAAATATCCGATTACCATTGATGAGTTAAGTAATGTTCACGGTGTAGGTGAGGGCAAAGCCAAAAAATACGGTAAAGAGTTCGTGGAACTTATCGAACGCTATGTAGAAGACAATGACATTATCCGTCCGGATGATTTAGTAGTGAAGTCGACCGGTGCCAATTCATCCAATAAATTATACATCATTCAAAACATTGACCGTAAATTATCTTTGGATGATATTGCCAAAGCCAAAGGGTTTACCATGGATACTTTGCTCAAAGAAATGGAACAAATTGTTTATTCGGGTACCAAATTGAATATCAGTTATTGGATAAATGAAATATTAGACGAAGAACAGCAGGAAGAAATTCACGAATATTTCATGGATTCAGAGTCAGATAAAATTGAAGATGCGCTAAAAGAATTTGACGGCGATTATGATATCGAAGAACTACGTTTGATGCGAATCAAGTTTATCAGTGAAGTAGCGAATTAGAAGGCAGAATACAGATTTAATAACGCAGATTTTTAGACACTAAAAAAAACGGCTACTTTTT
>NZ_CAMLRU010000236.1 GCF_946482535.1 uncultured Flavobacterium sp. | reverse complement strand
GTGAAATTTGAAAAACCGGTAGAACCAACTCAGGTTTCCGAAGAGTTATCAAGTGCTTTCGGAGTAACTGTTGAAGCTAAAGTTTTTGGTGATGATGATCAGTTAAAGATTACTACTAAATACAAAATCAAAGAAGATGGTGTAGAAGTAGACAAAGAAGTAAACGAAAAGTTATACAACACTTTGAAAAAGTATTTCAACAATGGATTGACTTATGATAATTTTATCAATACTTATGATGGAAAACAGGTAGGTGTATTACAAGCCTCTAAAGTAGGTGCAGCCATTTCAGCTGATATTAAAACCAACTCTTTCTGGGCGGTTATTGGTGCGATGTTGGTAGTTGGACTTTACTTAGTAATTTCTTTCCGTAAATGGCAGTATTCTTTAGGTGCGATTGCGGCAGTATTGCACGACGTTATCTTTGTATTAGGATTGTATTCATTATTATATAAATACATGCCTTTCCACATGGAAATGGACCAGCACTTTATCGCGGCTATCTTAACAGTTATCGGTTACTCTATGAACGATACCGTAATTGTATTTGACAGGGTAAGAGAGTTCTTGGCAGGTAATGTTAAAGGAACTTTCAAAGATGTGGTAAATGCTTCAATTAATACTACTTTATCAAGAACCATCAATACATCGTTAACAATGATTTTAGTATTGTTAATTATGTTCATCTTTGGTGGCGAATCTATCCGAGGATTTATTTTCGCGATGTTGGTTGGTATAGTTGTAGGAACTTATTCTTCCTTATTTATCGCAACACCAATCTTGGTGGATACCATCAAGAAAAAAGATATCGAAGAAATCGAAAGTCGTCACAAAGGAGATGCATAATCTCTCCTTCACAGATAAAAAAAGGGTTGTCAATTTGACAACCCTTTTTTTATTTCTTTATTCTTTTGTTTCGGTAATGTTTTTTAAAACTGCTTTATTCGAATAATTTATTACTTCTAAGGTAATCTTTTTTTGTTTTTGGTTTTGGCCGTAGATAACATATTTCTTGCCTCCTTCAGCCGGTAAGTTGCTTTTGTCAAAATCAACATCGCCGTGTGTCAGTATGTTCTTGATATCTGTCTTGTCGGCTAAACCTTCGCTCATTTGCTTTGTGGCGGTTGAGTCGTAATGAAAAGGTTTGTTTCTTAAATCATTCAAGACTCTGGCATTGGGGAAGTAATTGCATCTGGTGTCTTTTCCGCTGAGGACTAAAACCACCACAAACGACCCGATTACAAATCCCACTAAGTAGTAGGCCAATCGTTGGTAAAATTTCATAATTGATTATTTTTTTATTTCATACAGTTTGACTCTAAGGTCTCGTGTGGCAAAAGTAATCAATGTTCGATATTCGGTAAATGAATTTTGGTTTTATTTTAGAACACTATCAGATTGATGTCATTGTCAGGTAAATTAAACCAGTCACCTATGGCTTTGTTGGTCAAAATGCCGTGGTACAAGTAAACCCCGTTTTTCAATCCTTTGTTGCAACGAATGGCACTTTCAATGCCACCGTCTTCGGCTATTTGTAACAAATAAGGAGTAATAATATTACTGATAGATAACGAAGCTGTTTTAGAATAACGTGAAGGAATATTGGGAACACAATAATGAATGATATTATTTTTGATAAATGTAGGCGATTCATGGGTGGTCACTTCCGAAGTCTCAAAACAACCACCGGTATCAATACTCACATCCACAATAACAGCTCCTTTTTTCATGTGTTCTACCATGGTTTCGGTTACTACAACCGGACAACGTTCTTTGCCACGCATCGCACCAATGGCTACGTCACATCTTCTGAGCGCTTTTAGTAAAGATTTCGGTTGTATGGTAGAGGTAAATATTCTTTGGTTTAAATTATTCTGTAATCGGCGTAATTTGGTGATGGAGTTGTCAAAAACTTTCACATGTGCGCCCAAACCTAAAGCGGTTTTCGCCGCAAATTCACCCACAGTTCCGGCACCAAGAATAACCACATCCGTTGGCGGAACTCCGGTAATATTTCCTAAAAGTAATCCTTTACCGAATTGGTTGTTGATCATTAATTCCGCCGCAATGAGAACCGAAGCCGTTCCGGCGATTTCACTTAAGGATTTTACAGCCGGATAAGAACCGTCTTCGTCTTTGATGTATTCGAAAGCTAAAGCTGTTATTTTTTTCTTGCTCAGCGCTTCAAAATATTCTTTTTTTCGGGTTTTTAATTGAATGGCCGAAATGACAATCGCGTTGGTATTGACCAAGGCTATTTCTTCCATGGTCAAAGGTTCAACCTTCAAAATCATCGGACAACTAAATACTTTTTTGGTATCTTTAGTAATGGTAGCTCCGGCATCGCTGAATTCTTTGTCGGTATAACTCGAACTCAATCCGGCACCAGCTTCAATCATTACTTTGTGTCCGTGAGAAGTCAATGAATTTACCGCATCAGGCGTTAAGCAAATCCGTCTTTCCTGATAAGAAGTCTCTTTGGGAATCCCAATAAAAAGTTCACTTTTATGACGATAGACTTCTAGTTTTTCCTCTTGAGGCAAAAGCTGTTGCTTGGTAAACGGGGTTAAAGACATAATCAGCGGTTGAATTTAGCTCGAAATTACGAAAAAAAATCAATATCAATGCCAAAAGTCAATGGCAATAACAATATGAATAGCATGATTACTGAAACCTAAGTCAATCTTAAATCTCTTTTGCCTTCAACGGTAACAGATAAATTAATTGTAGAATATTGCTCAGGTAACAGATTAGGAATCTTTTCCGCCCATTCAATAAAACACCAATGACCGGAATATAAGTATTCATCAATACCCATGTCCAAAGCTTCCGCTTCCGATTTTAATCGGTACACATCAAAGTGATAGACGTATTGGTTGTTGTTTGCCTGGTATTCATTGACCAAAGAAAAAGTCGGACTGCTAGTAGCATCTTTAACGCCTAATTCTCTGGCCAAAGCTTTGATTAAAGTGGTTTTGCCAACGCCCATTTGTCCGTGAAAAAGGATTACTTTATTAGGGTTTTCGGCTAAAATTTTTTGAGCAACTTCTTGTATTTCGTCTAGTGAAAAGATGATTTCCATAGTAAGAATAATTAGTAACTAGTGAATAGTAATTAGTAAAAAATGCTAATCACCAATTACTATTCACTAATCACTTTTTATTTGGGATTAAAAACTAAAAACGGTACAATCATTTCTTCTAAGGAAATACCGCCGTGTTGGTAGGTATTTCGATAGTAACTCACATAATGATTGTAGTTGTTTACATAGGCCAAAAATAAGTCATTCTTGGCAAATATATACGAACTGCTCATGT
>NZ_CAMLRU010000235.1 GCF_946482535.1 uncultured Flavobacterium sp. | reverse complement strand
TTGTCTTTTTTAACCAATTCAGGAACGACTAATTCTCTAAATAGCGTATGCGATTGTATGGGTTTATCGGCTTTGGGCTCGAACCAACTTTCGTAATTGCGTTCGATGAATTTTCCAAACTGTACATTGGCTTCGACTTTCTGGCTTTCCAAAATTTCAAACATGCTTTGATCGTTGATGTTTTCCAATTCCAATTCCCAAAACAAGAGTTTTTTATACAATTCTACCCAATCTTCATAGCTGTTGACCATGGCCATTTCCATAGCGATTTTGCGGAATTCTTTTTGGTAATCTAAAGTGGTTTTTTCAGAAATCAAACGCGAATGGTCTAAGTTTTTCTTCAAACTCAATAAAATCTGATTCGGATTCACCGGCTTAATCAAGTAATCGGCAATCTTGGAACCAATGGCCTCTTCCATGATGTATTCTTCTTCACTTTTGGTAATCATAATCACCGGTGTAGAAGATTTTTTCTCTTTCATTTCCGACAAGGTTTCCAAACCGCTCATGCCGGGCATATTTTCATCTAAGAAGACAATATCAAAATTACCGTCTTCATAGGCATCAATGGCATCACGACCATTATTATAAGTCGTTACCTTGTAGTTTTTACTTTCTAAAAATAAGATGTGTGGTTTGAGCAAATCAATCTCGTCATCAACCCAAAGTATTTTGATTTTGTCCATAAGTACATTTTAATTTGGTGCAAATTACTATTTATAAAACGCAGTAGTATTAAAATTATTATAAAAAATCAGAAATCTTTTTCGAAATAAATTGATAAAAAAAAGTGCTGCCAAAGACAACACTTTCCAAAATGCACAAATAAACGTGTTACTTTGTTTTACACGTATTAATTCCCAATAATGGATAAAGCGGACAAAAACTTACCAAACTGGTCAGTAAAAAGATGACTCCAAAGGCTAATAACACATAGCTTAAAGTTCCGGTAACCGTTCCGCTAAAATATAAATAAGCAAATACCGCGGCCAAAATAACCCTAATACCTCGGTCTAAATTCCCCATGTTTTTCTTCATAATAGTTTGTAATTTATTGGTTTATAGGAGTTAAAATTACTCATTTTATTTTTTAGGGAAATGATTTTTATCATGTCCTTTTTTTAGTCGAAATTTACAAGACCAAAATTTATTCGCTATGTTAGAATTGCTCAAAGAAAGTTACGGTTTTGTTTTAGAAGAAAAATTACTTGAAGAAATTGCCCAAGTTTCTCAACTCAGAACATTTCAAGAAGGTGATATTCTAATTGATTTTGGCGATTACATTAAAAACATGCCTTTGTTGCTTTCGGGCGCTATTAAAATTCTTCGCGAAGATTTCGACGAAGGTGAATTGTTGTTGTATTTTTTAGAGAAAGGCGATACTTGTGCCATGACCATGGCTTGTTGTTTAGGCGAAACCAAAAGTGAAATCCGTGCCGTAGCCGAAACCAAAGGCCAAGTAGTGATGATACCCGTAGGGAAAATGGAGGAATGGTTGGGCAAATACAAAAGTTGGCGGAACTACGTGTTTAACAGCTACAACAATCGCTTAAAAGAAATGCTCATGGCCATTGATAATTTGGCTTTCATGAACATGGATGAGCGTTTGTACAATTACCTTTTAGACAAAGCCCAAATCAATAAATCCGATTTTATTCAAAATACCCATCAGGAAATAGCCTACGATTTACACACTTCACGTGTAGTGATTTCCCGCTTGTTGAAAGCCTTGGAAAATGAAGGCAAAATCAAATTGCATCGCGCTTCAATTGAGTTGGTCCGCTCTTAAGCTTGTGTAACTTTTGATACTGAATCTCGGTTTTGTAAAGTCTAATTTTGTCCTGATGTAACTGATAATTATCATTTCAAAAAAAGTCTTGAAGTGATACTTTTGAGGAAAATATAAAAACATGAAATTAGAACAAATTTATACCGGATGTTTGGCCCACGCCGCTTATTATTTAGAATCGAACGGTGAAGTAGCCATTTTTGATCCTTTGCGCGAAGTACAGCCTTACATTGACCGTGCGACTAAAGACAATGCCCAAATCAAATACGTTTTCGAAACCCATTTCCACGCCGATTTTGTGTCGGGTCATTTGGACTTGGCCCAAAAAGAAAAAGCAACCATCGTTTACGGACCAACAGCTAAACCCGGTTTTGACGCTTTAATAGCCGAAGATAATCAGGTTTTTAAGGTTGGAAATTGCCAAGTAAAAGTGATTCATACACCCGGACATACCATGGAAAGTACCACGTATTTGGTGATTGATGAAAACGGAAAAGAACACGGCATTATCACCGGTGATACTTTGTTTATAGGCGATGTCGGCCGACCTGATTTAGCCCAACATGTGATAGCCGATTTAACACAAGATAAATTAGCACGATTGCTTTATCATTCGCTTCGTGAAAAAATTATGCCGCTGTCGGATGATTTAATTGTGTACCCAAATCACGGTGCCGGAAGTGCTTGCGGTAAAATGATGAGCAAGGAAACTACCGATACTTTGGGCAACCAAAAAAGAACCAATTACGCTTTGAATCCGAGTTTAACGGAAGATGAATTTGTTTTGGCCTTGCTAACCGGTTTGACCACGCCACCGGCTTATTTTCCTAAAAATGTTTTGATGAATATTCAAGGGTATGAAAGTTTGGATAAAGTAATGCTTCGCGGACAAAAACCGCTCGATGCCAAGTCTTTTGAAATGGTAGCCAATGAAACTCAGGCGTTAATTTTAGATACTCGCAAAGCAGCCGAATTTGCCAAAGGATTTATTCCAAACAGTATCAACATTGGTTTAGAAAGTAATTTTGCCATGTGGGTTGGCGAATTGATACCCGATTTGCAACAAGAAATTCTATTGGTAGCCGAAGATCATGAAAAAGTAGAAGAGGCCATAATCCGATTGTCGAGAGTGGGTTATGACCATACCATCGGTTATTTAGAAGGCGGATTTCAAGCTTGGAAGGCGGCCGGAAAAGAAGTCGATAACGTCAATCGAATTTCAGCTGAGGACTTAGAAAGTTTAGAAGAAATACACGATACGCCCATCATCGATGTCAGAAAGAAAAGCGAATTCGACTCAGAACATTTGGTAAACGCCATCAATATTCCTTTGAATGAAATCAATCAGCATTTAGCTGAATTTCCCAAAGACAAACACTTTGTGTTGCATTGCGCCGGCGGTTATCGCAGTATGATTGCGGCTTCCATTTTAAAACAAAGAGGATTTGAGAATTTTGTAGATGTGATTGGTGGTTTTAACGAAATCAAGTTGACCAATTTGCCGATTACCAATTACGTTTGTCCAACGACTT
>NZ_CAMLRU010000234.1 GCF_946482535.1 uncultured Flavobacterium sp. | reverse complement strand
AAATAAAAATCGGTCAAAGACAAAAATGACCAAAAGAAAAAGCACTATTTCAACCGCTTTTCTCACCTCAAATACTCATTCGAAAGTCCTCAATGACGGGATTGGCTTTGTGAAAGTCGGTTTCCTGAATAAACAATTCCACCGCCAAATCGGTCGTACCGAAACCGGCTAACTTTGCCGATTGTATGTTGTTTTTCATGACCACATTTAAGTCGATGGCTTCCAGTTTCTCTTTTAAATTTAAAGCCAAAATTTCACTGCCTGAAAATATTTTAATCAATCCCATATTTGAATTACGAATTATGAATTATGAAAGGTTTACTCTTCTAACTCGAAGAAAGTTGGTTCTATCATGACTTTATCGGCCAAAGCTTCTACCCTTTCCGTGATTTGGGAACAGAAGAATAAGCGTTGGGTTTTCTCAATGCTTTGAGACAATCTCAAGACTACTGCGTCCATTCGGTTTCTGAATAAAATATCGGCATCGTCTACTACAAACATCTTAATGGTGTTGCTGTTAAAACCCGCCGAGGAGAACATGGCATTGATTTTATTGGGTGTTCCGATTAAAATATCCAAGCCCATGGATACTACATTTTTATCATAATCGATATCACCTTTATCATGTACGCCGAAAATGCTCAAGTCGTGATAGGTTCCGAGTTTCAGAAATAGTTCTTCCATTTCTAAAACCCGTTCTTTGTTTTCTACCAATATCAAAGCGCGGGTGCTTTCGCCTACTGATTTCTCTAAACGTTGGATAACATTTAGGACAATCGTAGTCGTTTTTCCGGTGCCTTCGGGTGATTGAATGACCGCATCGGCTCCGCTTTTAATAGTGGAAAAAGTTTCTTGTTGCATCTCATTGGCTTCGGTTAAACCGTTTTCGATGAGGGCTTTTTGGAGGTTGGGGTTTATTTTTTTTAGGTTCATATTTTTTTAGCTTTTAGCTTTTAGCTCTTAGCCTTTAGCAAAATCTGCTAACTGCTAACTGCTGACAGCTATTTAGACGCAAACAATTTCACATCCGTTTCTGAAATCTCGTTACCGCCTAGAATAATCAATCTTTCGACTACGTTTCTTAGCTCGCGGATATTTCCGGTCCAGTCGTATTCTTGTAATAATTTGATGGCGTCTTTGGAGAATACTTTGGGTGCATTGCCTTGTTCTTCGGCGATTTTTACGGCAAAGTGTTCTATTAATAACGGAATGTCATCTCGTCTGTCGTTTAAGGCAGGTACTTTGATTAAGATGACTGCCAAACGATGGTACAAATCTTCGCGGAAACGCCCTTCGGCGATTTCTTTTTTCAAATCTTTATTGGTTGCCGCTACTACACGCACGTTGATTTTGATGTCTTTATCGGCGCCGACTCTTTGAATTAGACTTTCTTGTAAAGCACGCAATACTTTGGCTTGTGCCGATAAACTCATATCGCCGATTTCATCTAAGAAAATAGTTCCGCCATCGGCTGCTTCGAATTTTCCGGCGCGGTCTTTCACCGCAGAGGTAAACGCTCCTTTTACGTGACCGAACAATTCGCTTTCGATTAATTCTGATGGAATCGCAGCACAGTTCACCTCAATCATTGGAGCTGAAGCGCGTTCGCTTTTTTCGTGTAATTGATGAGCGACCAATTCTTTTCCTGTTCCGTTAGGTCCGGTGATTAGAACACGGGCATCGGTTTGGGCGACTTTTTCAATCATCTGTTTGATTTGATTGATCGGTTCGCTTTCGCCTATGATTTCGTAGTTTTTGGAAACTTTTTTCTTTAGGATTTTATTTTCTACCACCAATTGTTTTTTGTCTAAAGCATTGCGCACGGTGTTTAACAACCGATTCAAATCGGGTGGTTTGGAAATGTAATCAAAGGCACCGAGACGCATCGTATTGACAGCCGTTTCCAAATCGCCATGACCGGAAATCATGACCATCGGGATTTCGGGTTTGATTTTTTTGACCGCTTCGAGTAGTTCTTCACCGCTCATTTTGGGCATTTTAATATCGCACAACACCAAGTCGTAGTCTTCGTTTTTGATTTTTTCAAAACCTTGTTTGCCGTCTTCGGCTTCTTCCACGGTATAAGTATCGCTTTCTTCCGAAAGGATTTTGATTAGCACTCGTCGGATGGTGGCTTCGTCTTCAATGATTAATATTTTGGGCATATGTTATGATTGTTGGTTGTTGGTTGTTGGTTGTTGGTTGTTGGTTGATGGTTGTTGGTTGATGGTTGTTGGTTGATGGTTGTTGGTTGATGGTTGTTGGTTGATGGCTAACATCTTTATTCCTAATTCCTAATTCTTTCATGGTTGACTCTTTAGCCCTGATTGGAGAGGTTACCGTGTAACCCGGAAAGCAGGAAAATGGTTTATTCTTTGCCCGAGCCCTTCGCTCCTATCAGTTTCGACAAAAATAAGATAATTTCACATTTGGCGGTTCATAAAAATAGATTTAATACTTTTACAGCTTCAAAACGAACCATTATGTCTACTGCGAAAAAAGATTACAAAAGAATTACGACCAAATCCTTGTTTGACATGAAAGCCAATGGCGAGAAAATCTCGATGTTGACGGCTTATGATTATACCATGGCAAAAATTGTAGACACGGCCGGTGTTGACGTGATTTTAGTAGGCGATTCTGCCAGTAATGTGATGGCCGGTCACGAAACGACTTTGCCGATTACATTGGACCAAATGATTTACCATGCTTCTTCTGTCGTTAGAGCCATTGACCGTGCCTTGGTGGTGGTGGATTTGCCTTTTGGCAGTTACCAAAGTGACCCGAAAGAAGCCTTGCGTTCTGCCATCAGAATCATGAAAGAAAGTGGTGGTCATGCGGTAAAATTGGAAGGCGGTAGTGAAATTAAAGAAAGTATCAAACGTATTTTGAACGCCGGAATTCCGGTGATGGGCCATTTGGGTTTGACGCCGCAATCGATATACAAATTCGGAACTTACACCGTTCGCGCCAAAGAAGAAGCCGAAGCGGAAAAGTTGCTTGAAGACGCTAAATTGTTGGAAAGAATAGGTTGTTTTGCTTTGGTTTTAGAAAAAATTCCGGCCGCTTTAGCCGAGAAAGTAGCCAAAACGATTTCAATTCCGGTAATCGGTATTGGTGCCGGTGGCGGTGTTGACGGACAAGTTTTGGTGATACACGACATGTTGGGCATGAACAATGAGTTCAGCCCTCGATTTTTGCGTCGCTATATGAATCTTTATGAAGGTATGACTAAAGCCATCGGGCAATATGTTGACGATGTGAAGTCGCAGGATTTTCCGAATAAGAATGAGCAATATTAAGCCCCCCAACCCCCAAAGGGGGAGTTGAAAATGAAAATAGTTTCTACCAAAGACAATCTCCAAATTTTACAC
>NZ_CAMLRU010000233.1 GCF_946482535.1 uncultured Flavobacterium sp. | reverse complement strand
TTCTACCGATGGTTTAGCAGCCGCAGTTTGTCATTTCTTTAATAGCGGAAAAGTCACCGCCGGAAAAAGCTACACTGGTTGGGATGCTTTTGTAAAACAAAACGAAGACAGAATTAAATAATTTGAAGATTTGAAGATGTGTCAATTTGAAAATATGGTTTTGAATTGGAGACATTCATTTTCAAATTTTCAAATTAAAAAATTTTCAAATTAAAAATGAGCGGTATCTACATCCATATTCCTTTTTGCAAGCAAGCGTGTCATTATTGCGACTTTCATTTTTCGACTTCACTAAAGAAGAAAGACGAAATGGTTTTGGCTTTGGCCAAAGAAATTGTCCTGCGAAAAGACGAGTTTAAAGATGAGGTTGTAGAAACGATTTACTTTGGCGGTGGCACACCTTCAATATTGCAGATTGCAGATTTAAGATTTTTGATTGAGGAAGTGTTTCGGAATTATAATGTTACTGAAAACCCCGAAATTACTATCGAAGCCAATCCCGATGATTTAACCGAAGAACGAATTATTGAATTGTCTCAAAATAAAGTAAATCGTTTGTCCATTGGAATTCAATCTTTTTTTGAAGACGATTTAAAACTGATGAATCGCGCGCACAATGTGGCTGAAGCCAAAAAATGTTTGGAGATTGCCACAAAATATTTCGACAATATCACCATCGATTTGATTTACGGGATGCCCAACATGAGCAACGAAAGATGGCTGCAAAATATCGAAACGGCCTTGTCTTATAACATTCCGCATATTTCGAGTTATGCGCTGACGGTTGAACCCAAAACGGCTCTACAAAAGTTTATTAAGCAAGGCATTATTCCGCAATTGGATGATGAATTGGCGCAAGAACATTTTCTTCTTTTGGTAGACAAACTCGAAGATAAAGGCTTCATTCATTATGAGTTGTCCAACTTTGGCAAAGAAGGTTTTTTTTCCAAAAACAATTCGAGTTATTGGTTGGGCAAAAAATACCTGGGAATCGGTCCGTCAGCGCACAGTTATGACGGAGATAAACGAGGTTGGAATGTGTCCAATAATTCGCTTTATCTAAAATCTTTAGCCGAAAATATCGTTCCGACAGAAACAGAAACTCTAACCAAAACCGATCGGTATAACGAATACATCATGACCGGTTTGCGCACTATTTGGGGTGTTTCTTTGGATAGAATCGAAACCGAATTTGGTCCCAAATATTTAGATTATTTGAACCAACAAGCGGCCAAATACCTCGAAGACCATTTGCTTTTTATAGACGACAACATTTTACGAACTACCAAAAGCGGGAAGTTTTTGAGCGACGGAATTGCAAGTGATTTGTTTTTGCTAAATTTGGAGTAAAATCCATCCCATTGAAAGCATTAATCAACAATAAATTTGAAATCGACTTATCAAAACCCATTGATATTTCCCTTCCATTATCTAATACCGATGCCAATCCGATTGCGTGGTATATTGAAAAACCGGAAATCAAACCGGTTAAATTCGGTGATTGGGTTGGAAAAGTTTCCGAAGGCAGTTCGACCAATTTCAATAATATTTTCTTCAATCCGCACGGCCACGGCACACATACAGAATGTCTCGGACATATTACCAAAGAATTTTACAGCATTAATCAATGCTTAAAGCAGTTTTTTTTTAGTGCCGAATTGATATCGATTGAACCCAAAATGGTTGGTTTAGATTTAATCATTACCAAAGAGCAAATTCAAACGGCTCTAAACGGTAAATCTGCTGAAGCGATTGTGATTCGAACATTACCCAACGAAACCGACAAAAAACACAAAAACTACTCGCATACCAATCCGCCATATTTGGCTGAAGACGCTGCAATTTTCATCCGCGAAAGCGGTATCCAACACTTGCTGATTGATTTACCGAGTGTGGATAGGGAAGAAGACGAAGGAAGATTATTGGCGCACAAAGCCTTTTGGAACGTAAAGAATGTAAATAATTTGAATTCCGATGCAAGAATGCATTGCACTATAACGGAAATGATTTTTGTAAACGATGAGGTCAAAGACGGAAGTTATATACTGAATCTTCAAATGGCTTCCTTTGAAAATGATGCGTCACCAAGCAAACCGATTTTGTATAGTTTGGAGTAAGGAGATTGTAGTTTGGAGTAAAAAAAGGATTTATAAAAATACTATTATGGATTATAGAGATTTATTAGCTTACAAGAAGTCATTTGAATTAGCTATGATGATATATGAAGTTTCAAAGCTTTTTCCAAAAGAAGAAAAGTATTCTTTAACAGATCAAGTCAGAAGAAGTTCACGAAGCGTTACAGTTACAATTGCAGAATCATATAGAAAAAGAATTTATCCAAAAAACTTCTTTAGTAAACTTACTGATGCAGAAGCTGAAAATTCTGAAACACAAGTGTGGTTGGATTTTTCAGTAGCTTGTGGTTATTTACAAGAATTGGAATATGGAGAGCTTACAGCTTTAAATAATGAAGTAGGAAAACTGATTTATTACATGATGAACAATCCTGATAAATTCGGTTCAAGCAAAGCATGATTTTTATGTTTATCACTCCTAACTAAAACCTCCTAACTCCTAACTAAAAATGAACATCCAACAACTTTACGAATTCTGTCTGGCCAAAAATGGCGTCACGGAGCATTTTCCGTTTGATGAAGATACTTTGGTGTTTAAAGTCGGCGGCAAAATGTTTTGTCTGACTTCTTTAAAAGAATGGGAGAAGAACGCGCCTTCACTCAATTTAAAATGCGATCCGGAACGTGCCGAAGAACTTCGCGCCGAATATGATGCCATCAATCCGGGTTATCACATGAGTAAAGTGCATTGGAATACGGTTGATTTTAACCGTGATGTTTCCGATAAGAAGATGTGTGAATTGATCAATCATTCCTATGAATTGGTTTTCAAAAGTTTGACTAAAAAAATTCAAAATGAAATTCTTCAAAATGAGAATTAGGCATTACTTTTGCTAAAAATTTTGCGTCAAATTAAAATTGAAATCATGTTAGATAATTTAAAGAAGATATTAAACGAAGACCAAGACCCGAAAGCCATTGAGAAAATCACGGCTAAGTTGGATAATCTGTTAATGACCCATGAAGAAGTTGGTTATATTGCCGTTCAAAAAAAACCGGCGGTTAATATTTTCCCCGATAGTATCGTGGTGACCAATAAAAGAATCATCCTTTGCAAACCTAAAAACTTAGGTTTATCGATGGAATTTATTGATTATGATTGGGATGATATTGAGGCGAGTTTTGTAAAAGAAGGGATTTTAGGAGCCGATTTTACGTTTTCTACCAAGTCAGATTTAACGCATACGGTAGATTATTTGCCTAAAAATCAAGCCCGAAAATTATACACTTTTGCCAAAGAACAATTGGATTTAATA
>NZ_CAMLRU010000232.1 GCF_946482535.1 uncultured Flavobacterium sp. | reverse complement strand
AGAATACAAAACACAAAATAGAGGAGGCGTCGGTCAAAAGAGTGCCGGTACCCGTGACCAAGATTTCTTGGAACACTTATTCGTGGCGACCAACCACCAATATTTATTGTTCTTCACCCAAAAAGGAAAATGTTTCTGGATGCGTGTATACGAAATTCCGGAAGGCAGTAAAACGAGTAAAGGACGTGCCATCCAAAACTTAATCAACATTGAAAGTGATGATAAAGTAAAAGCGTTCATCTGCACTCAAGACTTGAAAGATGAAGACTACATCAACAGTCATTATGTAATCATGGCGACCAAACAAGGTCAGGTGAAAAAGACTCCTTTGGAACAATATTCACGTCCGCGTCAAAACGGAATCAACGCCATTACCATCAGAGAAGATGACGAGCTATTAGAAGCTAAATTAACCAACGGAGACAGTCAGGTATTAGTGGCTGTTAAGTCCGGTAAGTTGGTTCGTTTCGAAGAAGAAAAAACCCGTCCGATGGGAAGAACGGCTTCGGGAGTTCGCGGAATTACCTTGGCTGATGACAAAGACGAAGTAATTGGTATGGTTTCTGTTAACAAAGACGATATCAATGACACCCAATTGTTAGTGGTGACTGAAAACGGTTACGGTAAGCGTACCAAGTTGGTAGATGATGACGGAGAAGATGTGTACAGAATTACCAATCGCGGTGGAAAAGGAGTGAAAACTTTGAATATTACCGAAAAAACCGGAGCACTTATTTCCATCAATGCCGTTACCGATGCTGATGACTTGATGATTATCAACAAATCCGGTTTGACCATTCGTATGGAAGTATCCGATTTGAGAGTTATGGGAAGAGCTACACAAGGGGTTCGTTTGATTAACATCAAAGGCAACGATTCTATTGCGGCTGTGACCAAAGTAATGAAAGAAGACGAAGAAGAAGTTGCAGAAGGAGAATTCGAAAGTACCGATGACAATACTAATGTAACCGATGCCGGAGAATCTTCAGAAGATACTGCCGAAGAAACACAAGAATAATTTTAAAATAATACCACATGAAAATTAAACACATTGTATGGGCTTCCACCATGCTGATTTCTGTTTCCGCTTTGGCTCAAAAAGATGAGCTTAAAGTGTTGAAGAAAATTTATTCCAAAGAAGCACCCAAACCGGCCGATGTTGTCGAATATAAAACTAATTTGGCCAAATTGGAAGGTATAGCTTCAGAAGAAGGAGATAAAATTTCTGCAGGATTTTATAAAGCGATGTTGCCTTTTGTAGAAATTCTGTCTTTGGGTCCGATGGCTACTTCGGCTCAAAAAGCACAAGCGGTTAATGCCAAATCGGTAGTCGAAATTGAAAAAGGGTTGAATGCCACTTTAGACTACGAAAAGAAAATAGGCAAGAAAACGTATACTGATGACATTTTAGCTAAAATAGAATTGTACAAAAATGACATCCTCAATTTGGCTATTTCTCTTGGTAAACAAGAAAAATACCAAGATGCTGCTAATGTTTTGTATGCCTTATATCTTTTAGATAAAAAGAACCAAGACAACCTTTTTTATGCGGCCAGTTATGCTATCAATGCCAAAAACTATGACCAAGCATTGGGGTATTACGAAGAATTGAAAAAGTTAAACTACACCGGTGAATCAACGGTTTATTGGGCTGTTAACAAAACCACTAAAGAGGAAGAGTCATTTCCTTCCAAAGAAAATAGACAATTGTTCATCAAAGCAGGTTCTCATGAAAAACCGAGAGACGAAAAAACAGAATCTAGACGTGGTGAAATCTTCAAAAATATTGCTTTAATATTAGTTGAAAAAGGAAAGATTGAAGAAGCTAAAACGGCAGTTGCCGAAGCACGTAAGGAGAATCCTAGTGATACTTCATTAATCTTAACTGAAGCAGAATTATATTTGAAAGTGAATGACTTTGCAACTTATACTAAATTGATCAATGAAGTATTGGAGAAAAACCCAAACAATGTGGATTTGATTTACAATTTAGGGGTAATTAGCGCTAATGCTAATAAACTGGAAGAAGCAGAAAAGCACTATAAAAGAGCTTTGGAAATCAACCCGAATTATTTTAATGCCAATTTAAACTTAGCAGAGTTGAAGCTAAGAGCTGATGAAAAATTCGTAATTGAAATCAACAAATTAGGAACTTCTGAAAAAGACAACAAGCGCTATGAATTCCTTAAAGCTGAAAGAGAAAAGAATTTTAAATCTATTTTACCTTACTTGGAAAAGGCTGTGGAAGTAGAACCAACCAATGAACCGGCTAAGAAAACCTTATTAAGTGTTTACAATGCTTTAGAAATGACTGATAAAGCCAAAGCTTTGAAAGCCAAAATGTAATATCTGTTATATTTAAACAAAAAAACCATCCTGAAAAAGGGTGGTTTTTTTATTTCTAAGAATCAATTCGAATGATAAAATAGTGTTTAATGGTTTAAATTGATTTCCTTATTGCACTACAATTTTCCTTGTTTCATTGAATGAAGCTGTCTTGATGTTGATTACATAAACGCCTTTTATTAATTGGCTAATATCGATGTTTTGACCACTTTGAATAGTTCCTTTTTGAATAGATTTTCCCAATAAATCAAATAATTCGTATTCACAATTTAGGCCTTCAAAGTTGACCGAGAATGAATCTTTAGCTGGGTTAGGGTAAACAGAAATTGAATTTGATTCAAATTCATTCGCACCTAATGTTGTATAACGTGCCTGAGCGTAGGCATAATTATCAGCTTCAATTTCAATCAGAATATTTTCAGGTAGGGGTTGATTGACTAACTGATTTGTTACAGTATTGTACAAATACAGCCGCTGTTGATTTTGTAAATTTATTCCAATAAATACTAATGTTTCAGTATTTTGATCATAGGTTCTGTTAAACATTTGGAGACCCGAAACTTCTGTAATGTTTTGAAGATTTGTTATTACGCCAGTTTCCGGGTTCAATTCTCCTACATTAATGGTTGATGTGCCTGTTTCGGAATTGTATTGAGGGTATATAAGATGAATCGTATTTTCTTCGTTGCTGTATTCAAGACCTATATTACCGATAATATTTTCGCCCACTAAAGGTGTTACAGTAAACGTAAATTCATCATTAGTTATAAATGATTTTACCAATTTTTTTCCTTCATCGTCTTGTAAGATAAAATAGTAAACTCCGGCATCAGAATCGTAACAACTTGAATCAGGAAAGAAAAAAGTATTTTCATTAAAAGTATAAAATCCTAAATTGTTAGAAACCTGTGTGATGGGATTATACCTGTTCAAATAGAGATTGTTATTCAAATCACCATCGAAAGAATACAATAAACCACTTTGCATATCTACCTCTGCGGAACCATTGTATACACTGGTTACATCGGTTAGCAAAAACGAGTTACTTTGTGATTGATATTTAAGC
>NZ_CAMLRU010000231.1 GCF_946482535.1 uncultured Flavobacterium sp. | reverse complement strand
TTTTTCTAAGCGTTTTTCGTCATCGCGCAATTTGGCGGCTTCTTCGTATTTCTGTTTTTTGACCACAGAGTTTTTCAATTCGCGTACTTCTTCCAATTGGCGTTCTAAATCCAAAATTTGTTTCGGCACGTCGATATTGGTAATGTGAACACGAGAACCGGCTTCGTCTAAAGCGTCAATCGCTTTGTCCGGAAGGAAGCGCTCCGACATGTATCGGTTGGTTAACTTCACACAAGCTTCAATCGCTTCAGGTGTATAAATTACATTATGATGGTCTTCGTATTTGTTTTTGATATTGTTCAAAATCGTAATGGTTTCTTCTACCGATGTAGGTTCAACGATTACTTTTTGGAAACGTCTTTCTAACGCGCCATCTTTTTCGATGTACTGTCTGTATTCATCTAAAGTGGTGGCGCCGATACATTGGATTTCGCCGCGGGCTAAGGCCGGTTTGAACATGTTAGAAGCATCTAACGAACCGGTAGCGCCACCGGCTCCGACAATGGTATGTATTTCATCAATAAATAAAATGATGTCGTCGTTTTTCTCCAATTCGTTCATTACGGCTTTCATTCTTTCTTCAAATTGCCCGCGGTATTTGGTACCGGCAACCAGGGAAGCCAAATCGAGTGTTACGACTCTTTTGTTGAATAAAATACGCGACACTTTCTTTTGAATGATGCGCAAAGCTAAACCTTCGGCGATGGCAGATTTACCAACACCCGGTTCTCCAATTAATAACGGATTGTTTTTCTTTCTTCGGCTTAAAATTTGAGACACGCGCTCAATTTCTTTTTCGCGACCTACCACGGGGTCGAGTTTGCCTTCTTCAGCCAATTCGGTTAAATCGCGACCAAAATTATCCAAAACCGGAGTTTTCGATTTTTTATTGGTTTTATTTGCCGGATTGTTAAAGCTGCCTTCTTTCAAACTGTCATCTTGACCTGAATCGTCATTGAATGACTCGTTTCGAGGCAAGTTGTCTGTGAAATCTTCTTCGTTTGGTGTCATGTTTAAATACTGTTCTTTGACTACGTTATAGTCTATTTTAAGACGATGCAGCAGTTTGGTTGTTGGGTCATTTTCATTTCTCAGTATGCACAAAAGCAAATGGGCGGTACTTATGGAAGTGGCCTGGAATACTTTGGCTTCTAAGAACGTTGTTTTTAAGGCTCGTTCCGCTTGACGGGTCAAGTGTAAGTTCTTCTTTTCGTTGCTGATTTCTACATTGGGATTGGCCGGACTCAAAATCTCGACCTTTTTTCTCAAATGGTCTAAATCTATAGACAGGTTATTTAAAATAGCAATCGCTTTACCATTTCCATCTCTCAGGATACCAAGCATCAGATGCTCTGTGCCAATAAAGTCGTGCCCTAAACGCAAGGCCTCTTCCTTACTGTAGGTGATTACATCTTTGACTCTTGGTGAAAAATTATCATCCATATAAATATATTATTGGTATTGTAAATTTAGTTATAATGAATGGTTCTAACAAAAATCATTCCGCCTAAAAGTACTGTCAGCTAATTGACAAAAAAAAAGCCAATAATAAAAGCAGTCAGACGACTATTTTATTAACCAAAAAAAGCGCCTATTTTGTTAATAAATCATTGAAATTTGTGGACTAAAATTAGCTCTAAAAGCTATAAATATCCTATATTAGCACGTTTTGAATTTAAACTAATTTTTTATTAATAATTTATAATATATGTCTGACGGAGAAAAGTTAATTCCTATTAACATCGAAGATGAAATGAAATCAGCTTACATCGATTATTCGATGTCTGTAATTGTCTCAAGAGCGCTACCTGACGTGCGTGACGGTTTGAAACCGGTACACCGAAGAGTGTTATATGGAATGTATGATTTAGGCGTTTTCTCAAATAGAGCGCACAAAAAATCCGCGAGAATTGTTGGAGAAGTATTGGGTAAATACCACCCGCACGGCGATACTTCGGTATATGATGCCATGGTTCGTATGGCTCAGGAATGGAGTTTGCGTTATTTGTTAATCGACGGCCAAGGTAACTTTGGTTCTGTGGATGGCGATAGTCCTGCGGCGATGCGTTACACGGAAGCCAGAATGAAAAAAATGTCGGAAGACATTATGGCAGATATCGACAAAGAGACCGTAGATTTCCAATTGAATTTTGACGATACTTTATATGAGCCTAAAGTAATGCCAACCAGAGTGCCGAATTTATTAATTAACGGTGCTTCGGGTATTGCTGTTGGTATGGCCACCAATATGCCGCCACATAATTTAACCGAAGTTGTTGACGGAACGTTGGCTTATATTGACAATAATGAAATTGAGATAGATGAATTGATGCACCACATCAAAGCTCCTGATTTTCCAACCGGTGGTGTGATCTATGGCTATGAAGGCGTTCGTGAAGCTTTCAAAACCGGACGTGGTAGAATTGTGATTCGTGCCAAAGTGGCTTTTGAAGAATCCAACGGAAGAGAAGCTATCATTGTTTCTGAAATTCCGTACCAAGTGAATAAAGCGGAAATGATTAAGAAAACCGCCGACTTGATCAACGAGAAAAAAATCGAAGGTATTTCAAATATCCGTGACGAATCGGACAGAAGCGGAATGCGAATTGTTTATGAATTGAAGCGTGATGCAGTGCCTAATGTGGTATTGAATACACTTTACAAATATACCCAATTGCAGTCGTCGTTTAGTGTGAATAACATCGCCTTGGTAAACGGAAGACCGCAAATGTTGAATCTGAAAGATTTGATTCACTATTTCGTAGAACACCGTCACGATGTTGTCGTAAGAAGAACGCAGTTTGAATTGCGCAAAGCAGAAGAAAGAGCCCATATCTTAGAAGGTTTGATTATTGCTTCTGATAACATCGATGAAGTAATTGCTTTGATTCGTGCCTCAAAAGACGGGGATGAAGCGCGTGCCAAATTGATTGAAAGATTCAATTTATCCGATATCCAGGCTCGTGCCATTGTTGAAATGCGTTTGCGTCAGTTGACCGGTCTGGAACAAGACAAGTTAAGAGCAGAATACGAAGAAATCATGAAGTTAATTCAGCACTTGAAAGACTTATTGGCTAGTAAAGAGTTGAGAATGCAATTGATTAAAGACGAATTAATCGAAATCAGAGACAAATACGGTGATGCTCGTCGTTCTGCTATTGAATACAGTGGTGGTGACGTTAGTATCGAAGATTTGATAGCCGATGAGAATGTAGTAATCACGATTTCTCACGCAGGATATATTAAGCGTACTAATTTATCAGAATACAAAACACAAAATAGAGGTGGCGTCGGTCAAAAAAGTGCCGGAACACGCGACCAAGATTTCTTGGAACACTTATTCGTAGCGACCAACCACCAATATTTATTGTTTTTCACCCAAAAAGGAAAATGTTTCTGGATGCGTGTATACGAAATTCCGGAAGGC
>NZ_CAMLRU010000230.1 GCF_946482535.1 uncultured Flavobacterium sp. | reverse complement strand
GGGCACAGCGCCTGATGCACAATATTATTTATTTATTACCGAAGATATTTCAAGCGAAAATCCGGTAGAAGAAAGCTATTGGGTACAAGCCGCCGAAGAAGCCGATAGAGTAGGTGCCGATGTAATTTCAACTTCTTTAGGATATTTTGGCTACGACAATCCGAATTACAGTTATTCCTACTCGGATATGACGGGTGATAAGGCTTTTGCTTCCAAAGGTGCAAATTTAGCGTTCAGCAAAGGAATGATAGTTGTTGCCAGTGCCGGGAATTCAGGAAATTCAAGTGAACCGCATGTTGGTGTTCCGGCAGAGGCTACTCATGTTTTGGCGGTTGGTTCAGTTCAATTTGACGAAAATTATTCCAGTTTTAGTTCCATCGGACCAAGTTTTGACGGAAGAGTAAAACCGGATGTAATGGCCAAAGGGCAAAGTACCACTTTATCAAATACAAGTGGTGCTATTGTAACCGCGAGCGGGACTTCTTTTTCATGTCCGGTATTGGCCGGAGCAGTTACCAGTTTTTGGCAAGCAATTCCTTGGGCGACCAATCAACAGATAGTCGACTTAGTAAAGCAATCTTCAGACAGATTTTTAAACCCTACCAATCAATACGGATATGGCATCCCTGATTTTCAGTTGGCATTGGATAATGCGGCTCTATCCTTAGATGATAATTCAAAGGGTCGTTTTTTAATTTACCCGAATCCTGCTAATGATTTTGTTAAAATATCTTTTCCAAACGGATTAGATATCGCTACAATTTCTCTTTTTAATAGTTTGGGTCAAAAAATTTCTGAACAAGAAATCATCTCAAACCAACCGCTTGCTTTGGAGCATTGCTCTTCCGGTGTTTATTATTATAAAATTAAAACCGGTTCATTGGTGCAATCCGGTAAAATTATCAAGAATTAAATTCCAATTTTTTTGAGTTTAGATGAATAAAATCACCCAACTTTTTAAGATCAAATACCCAATTGTTCAAGGAGGAATGATTTGGAATAGTGGTTATAAATTAGCAAGTGCTGTCAGTAATACTGGAGGATTAGGCTTAATTGGTGCCGGTTCTATGTATCCTGATGTTATGCGAGATCACATTCAAAAATGTAAAGCGGCGACCGATAAACCTTTTGGGGTAAATGTTCCAATGTTGTATCCTAATATTGAAGAAATTATACAAATCATCATAGAGGAAGGCGTAAAGATAGTTTTTACCTCGGCCGGTAATCCCAAAACTTGGACGGGTTATTTGAAAGAAAAAGGAATAACAGTGGTGCATGTGGTTAGCAGTTCTAAATTTGCCTTGAAAGCGCAAGAAGCTGGCGTTGATGCTGTAGTTGCGGAAGGTTTCGAAGCCGGCGGTCATAATGGAAGGGAGGAAACAACTACCCTAACTTTGATTCCAATGGTAAAAGAACAAATTTCAATTCCTTTAATAGCGGCCGGCGGTATAGCTTCGGGTAGAGGAATGTTAGCCGCAATGGTCCTAGGTGCTGATGGAGTTCAGATGGGATCTCGTTTTGCTGCTTCGCATGAGAGTTCGGCCCACGAAAATTTTAAACAAACCATTATCAATGTCAAAGAAGGAGATACCCAATTAACCCTAAAAGAACTGGCTCCCGTTCGTTTGATTAAAAATAAATTTTACACTGATCTTCAAGAATTATACGCTAAATGTCCGACTACCGAAGAATTAAAGACTCTATTAGGCAGAGCCAGAGCTAAACGCGGGATGTTTGAAGGCGATTTGATTGAAGGGGAATTAGAGATAGGACAAATCGCAGGAATAATTCACGAAATTAAATCGGTTGAAGAAATTATATCAACGGTTATTTCTGAATTTACCATGGCTCAAAAAGAGTTACAAGAATCTCTTTTTTAACCCTTGTAGTTTTACGTATTAATGTTAACAAGTTTGTGTTTATAATCCAAACTTGTTAACATTTTTTATTTTTCTTATTTTATCATTTAATCTTAATAACTCTTATTTTCATTCTGATTATTCTTTAACTTCCACAAATACAAGTTTTTAAGATAGTATTCAAGTGTTGAAAACTTGTTAACAATGTTGATTATTTTGTTTATAACATTTTAATAACTGAAATTTTGTCGCCAAAATTATGGGTAATATAGTAGTGGTAATTTAACTTCGACCAACACCCTATATTTTTGGTATAATCGGTTGTTATTTTAGGTTGAAGTCTAATTGTCTTAGAATGCAAAGGAGTGATGTTGTACGATTTAAAAATGTATTAAATAGAACTGCTTATGAGAATAACTACTCTCGCCAAAAATTATTTCTTTTACTGTATTTTAGTATTAACACTAATTGGGCAGAATAGTTTTGTTTATTCTCAATGTCCCACAATTACTGATGCTACACAGTCTTTTTGTGATACACAGTCTCCAACAGTAGCCAGTTTAGTAGCTACAGACAATGGAGGCGGAATAAAATGGTATGCTACGGCTACCTCAAATACACAGCTCAATAATTCAACAGTATTAATTAATGGTGAAGATTACTTTGTTGATGATAATACGGGCAACTGTGGTCCAAGACAAAGTGTAACAGTAACCATATACTCCGCACCAACAGGGGCTAATTTTCAGGGTGTTTGTGTGACCAATCTCAGTCAGGCGACGCCTTCGAATCCACAATTTGTTATCATTGGAAATAATTTACAATGGTATACGTCACCAACAGGCGGTACGGCACTTTCTCCCACGGCTATTCTGAATGACAATACTATTTATTACATAAGTCAGACCAATCCTGATACCGGTTGTCAAACATCGCGTTTGTCTGTTTTTGTCAATGTTGGCCTGGTTCCGCCACCCACCGGAGATGCGGTTCAGGAATTTTGTAATATTCCGGGAAGTCCGCCAACTATTGCTGATTTGGTAGCTTCCGGGAATAATAATTGGTACTTGACTTCTGTTTTTGGAATACCTCTAGATCCAAGTACACCATTGGTTAATGGTCAATTTTATTACGCCTCAACAGTTGATCCGCCTTGTGAGAGTATTGATAGATTGGAGGTCTTGGTAAATCTTTATGAGCCAAATGATGCCGGAACAGATGGCAATAGAAGTATTTGTGTGGATGAAATTCCTACTACCGCGCCGTTTGATTTGTTTAGTCTTTTAGGTGGAACACCGGATAATACAGGTGTTTGGACTGGGCCAATAGGCACCACAAATGGCTTCCAAGGTACTTTAGATGTTGCAACGATGACACTAGCCGGAAGTCCGTATGTCTTTACTTATACGGTTTCTTCTGCCTTGTGCGCTCCTGACATTTCAACAGTAACAATAACGATATTGCCTTTACCAACGGCCAGTGTATCGGTTAATCCGACTATCATCTGTGCCAATGAAAGTGCAACGTTCACCTTTACCGGAACACCCAATGCTACGGTTACTTATAACATCGATGGCGGAGCCAATCAAACGAT
>NZ_CAMLRU010000229.1 GCF_946482535.1 uncultured Flavobacterium sp. | reverse complement strand
TCACATTGGTAATCGTATTGGCTTCGTGCTCAAATGACAACGGCAGTGCAGAAAACACCTTAAACATTGTTGCCAGAGCAACTTATTCACCTTCGGCTAACAGAAATGCTTTAAACGGTGATGTGGTTTTAAGCAGTTTTAAAATTAACTTGAGAGAGATTGAATTTGAATTTGCTGAAAGCAGTGACGATAGTGATGACAATTCCAATGGCGATTCTGATGATGACGGATTCTACGACAGCGATGAAGAATTTGAATTATACGGTCCGTTTGAGTTAGACCTTTTAAATCAAAATGCGCCTGTGACTACCGTTACAATTCCGAACGGCACTTATGAGGAAGTGGAATTCAAATTACACAAAAGTACCAACAGTGCTTCTGCCATGTTCAATAAATCTATTGAAATTACCGGTACGATTAACGGCACACCGTTTATCTTTTGGCACGACATAGACGAAGATTTTGAAATTGATTATGAAGATGCCAATCAAAATTTAGTGGTAAGTAATAACTCTTATGATTTAATATTCAATTTCGATTTGAATCAAGTATTGAGTATGGTTGATCTAAGCAGTGCTGTAGACGGTGATGGTGATGGTGTAATCGAAATCGGTCCAAATGATACCGACGGTAATCAAGCTTTAGCCAACCAAATAGAGGACAGCATAGAAGACTCTTGCGACTTAGACGATTAATGTTTATTTGAGATTAGAGTTAAGAATAGCCCTGACATAGTAGTGTATGTCAGGGCTTTTTTTAATCTGCCAACATTTTTCTATCTTAGCCATAACTAAAACCATACTGTATGAAAACCCCATTCCTACTCTTAGTCTTTTTTTTATCGATAACCACCGTTCAAAGTCAAACTATTGATGAGGCTTTAATTACCGGTAAATGGAAAGTCAAAAAAGCCACCGCCCTAAAAAATGCTGACAAACCCGAAACCCAAGAACTCGTAACCGGTTTTCAAAAAGCAACCTATCATTTCAATGCCGACCACAGCTTTACTTTTGAGACCAAGAGCGATACCAAAATGATGCAACAACTCGAAAAATTGTTCCAAAACAACCAATGGATATTCGACAAAAAGAAAAAACAAATTAAAGTCGGGCTCAAAAAAGAAGGCTATTCCAACATCTTGTTTTTAGTTAGTATAAAAGATAAAAAAATCATCTTCCTTATTGACGATGCTCAGATTGAACTGGTAATGAAAAAGGTTTAAGTTGTTATCGTTTAAATTCCTATTTTTGGGTAAACCAATACCACAAACTTTGCTCAAACTAAAACCATACAAAGAAATCATTAGCTATGCCTTAGTAATGGTGGTTTTACTCTTATTGCTTCGATGGTTGGAGTTTCGTTTTTTGATTTTAGAAAATCGATACGAAATATACATTGCTCTCATCTCTGTTTTCTTTTTGCTGTTCGGAATTTGGCTTTCCCGAAAAGTAACCCAACCCAAAGTTAAAACCATTGTAATTGAGAGAGAAATTCGAGTTCCGACTTCAGATTTCATTTTAAACGAAACCGAACTACAACAAAGAAACATCAGCAAACGTGAACTCGAAGTATTGACATTAATGGCGCAGGGTTTGAGCAACCAAGAAATCGCCGAACGATTATTCGTATCTCTAAATACGGTCAAAACCCACAGTGCCAAACTTTTTGAAAAACTCGAAGCCAAACGCAGAACTCAAGCCATAGAAACCGCCAAAAAACTGCAACTCTTACCTGCTACTTTAGGATGATTTTATAAAATTCACCCAAAAGGATGAGCAGAAAGACAGCACAAAAACCAAACTTTGCAACCTAATCAAAACTCAATATTTTATGAAAAACACTATTATCAAATACGGATTAATCAGCGGATTGATAGTTTCCCTTTTCATGGGAATCGGAGCTGCCGTTTACAGTTATAACCCCAAATATGATTTGGGCATGGTTTTCGGTTTTGCCGGAATGTTGGTGGCCTACACCTTTGTCTTTTTAGGGGTTAAAAATTATCGCGACAAAGAAAACAATGGTTTTATCAGTTTCGGAAAAGCCTTTAAAGTGGGCATGCTGATGTCGCTAATAACGGCAACCATATATGTTGGTGTTTGGGTAGCTGAACACCATTATTTATATCCTGATTTTATGGAAAAATACACCCAAGCCGAATTGCTAAAGTTGGAAAAAGAAGGATTACCTCCGGCGGAATTCAAAATCCAAAAGGACCGAATTTTATATTTCAAAGAACTGTATGAAAGTACCTTTTGGGTAATAATCCTAACCTATATGGAAATCATGGTGCCGATAGGTTTATTGGTTCCGGTTATCAGTGCGGCCATTTTAAAAAGAAAAAACTCTTCAGAGGAAGCACAACCGCAATCATCCTAGTACAAGTTTCAGATAAAGTAAAAAATCCTCATCGCTGTATGAGGATTTTTTATATATTTATAAATCAAAAATTCAAAAATGAATCCCGATATTCAAAACTACAACAACACACAAGATGCCGAGAATCAGGCCATTTGCAATAAACTGGCCACAATAATACTCGAATATCTACCCGAAGCTGAAAACAAAATTTGGCACGCTCATCCGGTTTGGTTTTTAGAAGGCAATCCGATTGTTGGGTATGACAAATTAAAAAATGGTTTGCGTTTGATGTTTTGGAGCGGTGTTACTTTTGAAGAAAAAGACTTAAAACCGGGAACCGGGAAATTTAAAGACGCTTCCATTACATATACAAACGTTGACCAAATTGAGGAGGAAGATTTAAAACGCTGGCTTCAAAAATCAAAAGACATTCAATGGGATTATAAAAATGTTGTCAAACGAAAAGGCGTTTTAGAGCGATTGAAATGATTAAAGTTTTAAATTCAATCTCAATCAAGAAGAGATAAAGATTATCAAACTTAATCTTGGCCTATTCAATTGAAACAATACTAACAAAATCTTTTGAGATTAAAGATTTAACCCTTAACACCCTCTTTCTTATGAAAAAATACCTCGCTTTAGTTTTAATTTTCAACTCTTTAATGGTTTGTTCTCAAGAATACAAATTTGTAAAACCGGATTACAAGGCCATAAAGAAAGAAGTTGGTGATAAAAACTCTCCTTATTTCTATGAAAAATTGGAGCAAAAATTCAATGCGGCCGATACAACCATGACGTTGGAAGAAAAACGCCATCTTTATTACGGTTTCACCAATCAAGAACGATATTCTTCCTTTTACACCGGCGCTGCTAATGACAGTTTGAGAAGTGTATTGGACAAAGAAGTTTTAGAAACAGATGATTTTAAAAAAATCATCACTTATGGAACAGCCGTTTTAAGCGAAAATCCATTCGACATCAGAACTTTAAATATCATGTCTTATGCCTACGAAAAGCAAAGTAATTTAACCGAAGCCAAAAATAAAGCCCTTCAAATCGGGATTATTGTAGAAGCCATTTTCAGTACCGGCGA
>NZ_CAMLRU010000228.1 GCF_946482535.1 uncultured Flavobacterium sp. | reverse complement strand
TATATTGTTTTTATTTGTTAAAGTTTTGTTACTTTTGCGACCGATAAAATTTATAACAAAAATTATATTTATGGAATCAATGATGATTTATGTGCCGATAGTAATGGCATTAATTGGATTAGCTTTTATGGCTATCAAAAGATCTTGGGTTTTAAAACAAGATGCAGGTGATGGCAAAATGAAAGAGATATCAGATTATATTTATGAAGGAGCTTTGGCTTTCCTAAAAGCAGAATACAGATTATTAGCTGTATTCGTTGTAATTGCCAGTGCTGTATTGGCCGGAATTTCTTTTGTTGTTCCAACAACACACATATTAATTGTAGTGGCCTTTATTTTCGGAGCTGTATTTTCTGCTTTAGCCGGAAATATGGGAATGAAAATCGCTACTAAAACCAATGTAAGAACTACACAAGCCGCTCGTTCTAGCTTACCACAAGCTTTGAAAGTGTCTTTCGGTGGTGGAACCGTAATGGGATTAGGCGTTGCCGGTTTGGCCGTACTGGGTTTAACAGGTTTCTTTATCATCTTCTTCCGTTATTTCATGAACGGTGTATGGACTTCTACCGAAGACATGACCATCGTTTTAGAAACTTTAGCCGGTTTCTCTTTAGGAGCGGAGTCTATCGCTTTGTTTGCCCGTGTTGGTGGTGGTATTTATACCAAAGCTGCTGACGTTGGTGCCGACTTAGTAGGTAAAGTTGAAGCAGGAATCCCTGAAGATGATCCTCGTAATCCTGCCACTATCGCTGATAACGTTGGAGATAACGTAGGTGACGTTGCCGGTATGGGTGCCGATTTATTCGGTTCTTATGTAGCAACTGTATTAGCTGCGATGGTTTTAGGGAACTACGTAATCAAAGATATGGGCGGAAAAATCGAAGACGCTTTCGGTGGTATTGGTCCAATCTTATTGCCAATGGCAATTGCCGGTTTCGGAATCTTATTCTCTATCATCGGAACGATGTTAGTAAAAATATCAAGTGATGACGCTAAAGAAAAACAAGTACAAGGTGCTTTGAATGTTGGAAACTGGGTTTCTATCATTTTAACTGCAGTATCTTGTTTCTTCTTAGTACAATATTTGTTACCGGCTACCATGACCATGGAATTCTATGGTGAAGGCGCTCAAGTAATTTCTTCTATGAGAGTATTCTACGCTACTATCGTTGGATTGGTAGTTGGAGGTGTAATCTCATCGGTAACAGAATACTACACAGGTTTAGGTACAAAACCGGTTTTGGCTATTGTACAAAAATCTTCAACCGGTGCAGGAACTAACGTGATCGCCGGTTTAGCAACGGGTATGATTTCTACATTCCCAACCGTATTATTATTCGCAGGTGCTATCTGGGCTTCTTATGCTTTCGCCGGGTTCTACGGTGTGGCTTTAGCGGCTTCTGCAATGATGGCTACTACAGCTATGCAATTAGCTATCGATGCTTTCGGACCAATCTCTGACAACGCCGGTGGTATCGCTGAAATGAGTGAGTTGCCAAAAGAAGTTCGTACAAGAACAGATATCTTGGATTCAGTAGGTAACACTACTGCCGCTACAGGTAAAGGTTTTGCTATCGCTTCTGCAGCCTTGACTTCATTGGCTTTATTCGCAGCTTATGTTACGTTCACTGGAATTGACGGTATCAACATCTTCAAAGCGCCGGTATTAGCAATGTTATTCGTTGGAGGTATGATTCCGGTAGTGTTCTCTGCTTTAGCGATGAACTCTGTTGGTAAAGCAGCTATGGACATGGTGTACGAGGTGCGTCGTCAGTTCAAAGAAATTCCGGGTATCATGGAAGGGAAAAACAAACCTGAATATGGTAAATGTGTGGAGATTTCTACTAAAGCAGCTTTAAGAGAAATGATGTTGCCGGGAGTATTAACTATTGGTTTCCCTATTGCTATTGTTTTAATAGGTAAATTAGTTTACGGTGACAACAACCAATTAATTGCTGAAATGTTAGGTGGTTATATGGCAGGAGTAACAGTATCTGGTGTACTTTGGGCGGTGTTCCAAAACAATGCCGGTGGTGCATGGGATAATGCTAAAAAATCTTTCGAAGCAGGTGTTGAAATCAACGGAGAAATGACTTATAAAGGTTCTGATGCGCACAAAGCGGCTGTAACCGGAGATACTGTTGGTGATCCATTCAAAGATACTTCAGGTCCGTCAATGAACATCCTAATTAAATTAACTTGTTTGATCGGATTGGTAATTGCTCCAATTTTAGGGGGTCACACTGCAGGTGCTGAAACCAAAAAAATGGAATGCACTATGGAGATGAAAAAAGAGTGTAAAGAAGGAATGGTAGGCAAATGTGATATGAGCAAATGCAAAGACATGACCAAAGAAGAATGTGCTAAAATGTGTGATTCTTTAGGTTGTACTCCTGAGCAAAAAGAAGCTTGTTTGTCACACTACGATGCTGATGGTAAATTCATCGTCGGAAAAAAAGATTGTTGTGCTAAACCGGAAGCCGGTGCAGCTACCAAAGATGTAAGAGTAGAAATTACCAACAACAACGGTAAAGCGACAGCAACAGTTACTACTACAGTAGGTGGAACTTCAACCACTCAGAAATTTGAAGGTACTGAAGCGGAAGTTAAAGCCAAAGTAGATGCTTTGAAATAATCGCAAGATTTTAATATAATGAAGATGCCTCGCAATTGCGGGGCATTTTTTTTATCTTTTTTGTTTAAATTAGCCAAGACAAACAACACTTTCATGACTAATAAATTGACCTTTCTTTTACTGTTATTTTTCAATATAACCTTTTCGCAAAATCCATTGCCCTTAATCCCGAAACCCGAATCGATTGAAATTAGGAATGGTCATTTCATTCTAAATAAGGAGACCGTAATTCAGGCCGATAAAAGTTCATTCGAGGCACAATATCTCCAACAAGCAATTAAACAGCAAACAGGATTAGAACTTAAAATTAGCAGAAGTGCTAAAACTGAAAATAAAATTAGTTTTTATGACATGCTATTGCCCGGTGTTATCGTCAAAACAGATTCGCTGGGAAGACGTTCTACAAATAGAAATAAAGGGCAGTATATGCTAAACATTTCTAAAAATGAGATAAGTATTGCAGAAGCGGATACTGATGGAAATTTCTATGGAATTCAAACGCTGCTACAGCTAATTCCTTCTGAAAAAAAGTGCGAAATACAATTACTTTGTCTAGTCATTAATGACCAACCCAAATTCGCCTGGCGCGGTATGCACCTCGATTGTGCCCGACATTTCTTCTCCATAGATTTTGTCAAAAAGTATATCGATTATTTGGCGATGTATAAGTTCAATACCTTCCATTGGCATTTAACCGATGACCAAGGCTGGCGTATCGAAATCAAACAATATCCTAAACTCACCGAAGTCGGCGCATGGCGCAACGGTTCAATGGTTGGTCATTACAACGAGCAAAAATACGATACCATTCGCTATGGCGGATTTTATACCCAAGACCAAATCAAAGA
>NZ_CAMLRU010000227.1 GCF_946482535.1 uncultured Flavobacterium sp. | reverse complement strand
CTTATTTTTCCTAATTCTTTTAAAAGTCTTTGGGCTTGATCTTCGGTTCCTTCCGGAGCGATGAACACAAATTGGAAGTCTTTAAACGCCCGGTACTTGTTATAAATCTTTTGGTTGAGGGTAAAAAAATTACCACTGTTGGTTAGGATTTCCTGACCGGCAAATCCTAAGATGGTTATCTTTTTATCTAGGGATACTTTTTCGCCATTAAGTGATTTCCATTGGGCATCTACATTGGGAATATTTGGCGTAATGGTAGGCAAAGTGATAAAACTGTTTACACCCGAAGCAAAGAAAAGATATGCTACGATAGGCAAAATAAACAAGATGAAAAGGACAAGATTTTTTTTCATGGAAAATGCTAAAATACAGCCATACAAAAATAAAAAAATCCCGAGTGATTCGGGACTTTTTTTTGAATTAATATAATGTTAAAAATTCCATTTAATAGTGGAATCTCTAAAAATCCCGTAGATATAATCTGCTTCGACTAACAATATAAAAAGTAAATATAATACAAGGAATATTACGGTGGCCACTACAGCCCAACGCAAACTGGCTTTTTCCCCTTCCATGTGCATGAAAACCCAGGTAATTTTATAGGCTTTGTAAAGGGTCAAGATAATGAAAACCCAGTTTAAAAGATTCATAGATATGAAATCATTCATAACCAAAACATCAGGTCTTAAGATTCCCAAATAAACCTCAACTATGGTTACTATAGATAGAATTCCGAAAACTTGCCAGATTCTTTTTGTATTTGATACGTGATCGTGTCCCATGATAATATAATTTTTTAACGCGAATTAAACTAAATAGAAGAAGGTGAATACGAATACCCAAACCAAGTCAACGAAGTGCCAATAAAGACCAACTTTCTCAACCATTTCGTAGCTTCTTCTTTTTTCATAAGTTCCCAAAAGAACATTGAAATAAATAATGATATTGATAATTACTCCCGAGAATACGTGGAATCCGTGGAATCCGGTAATGAAGAAGAAGAAATCGGCAAACAATTTACTACCGTATTCGTTTCTTTTTAAGTTAGCACCTTCTACTACATAATGGGCATTAGCCACCATAGCTTCAGAAGCTTCTCTGTTCAAAATTTCACGTTTCTTGTTGTGGTTTAATCCTTGTTGAAGCGATTTATTTTCTCTGTCTTCTTTAGTATCTCTGAAGATTTTTTCAGTTCTTACTAATAAATCCGGATTGGCTTTGAAACCGGCTTGTACTTCGGCTACAGAATAAGTAGGCAAGGTAGCCTCATCGGTAAACCAAATACCATTACTTCTTTTATGCTGTTCTCTATCTTCCGGCAATACAACCGCAAACTCTTCTAATTTTACTCTTTTTCCGGTTTTGTCTACAAATTGGATGATGCTTCCGCCTTTGGTTTCAATGGCTCCAAATTCTCCTTTGATAAAGTTTTTCCACTCCCAAGCTTGAGAACCTACGAAGATTAAACCTCCAACAATAGTCAGCAACATATAAAAGGCTACTTTCTTTTGTTTCATTTGGTGACCGGCATCAACGGCCAAAACCATCGTTACCGAAGAGAAAATCAAGATAAAGGTCATCAAGGCCACATAATACATAGGTGCATCAACACCATGCATGAACGGGAAGTGGGTAAACACTTCGTCGGCAATTGGCCAATTATCGATAAATTTAAATCTTGAAAAACCGTAGGCTGCAAGAAATCCGGAGAAAGTTAAGGCATCCGATACGATAAAAAACCACATCATCAATTTACCATAACTGGCTCCCATTGGCTCATTTCCGCCACCCCAAGTATTTTCGTTTGTATTTGCAGTTGTAACTGTAGCTCCCATAAAAGTTATTAGTTAAAAAGTTCCCAAATTTAGATTTTTTTTCTTATTTAAAGAAATATAAAAATAAAAACAAACAAATCCACAAGAAATCAAGAAAGTGCCAATACATTGCACCTAGTTCAATTCCAAGCAATTGACTTGAATTGTATTTTTGTTTAAAATGATTATAAATTATGATTAAAAGCGAAATCATTCCTCCGGCCAAGTGAGCCAAGTGTACTACAGCGATTACATACAGAAAAGTGGTGGCTATGTTACTCTCCGGTCCGGTGAAATAATATCCCTGATCTATCAGCTGTTCGAAGCCCTTAAATTGTAAAAAAACAAAGGCGATTCCCAAACCTAAAGTCAGTAAAAGGAAATTGGCGGTAGCTGAGCGATTGTCTTTTTCGATGGCTTTTTTAGCCAAATGAAAAGTAACGCTACACAAAATAATCGCCAAAGTACTAAAGTAAAAAGCCATCGGCATTTGGAAGTCTTCCATCCAATCTTCTCTTGACTTACTCACTACAAAAGCACTTGTAATTCCGGCAAACATCATGGTCATACTGGCCATGGCAAACCATAAAAGTAATTTTTTGGAACGCGCCGTTCTGTCTTTATGCTCGTCAGCTGACATCGTTGTTGTAGCCATAACTATCTTAAAAATTTATCCGTAATGTAAACTATTTGTAACAAAGTAATATAAGAAACACTCACTAACATTAGTGTTCTGGCGGCTTTGGCTGTTCTGAGTTGGTACAATTTTACCGCATAATAAATCATCCAAAGCCCAAGCAAAAATACAATTCCTGCCGCAATCGGCGAAATAAATAATCTTCCGGTATACCCTAAACTTGGCAATAAAGAAGCCACCAACAACCAAACCGAATACAAAATGGTTTGCAAAGCAGTAGACTTGTCTTTTTTACCGGTTGGCAACATAAAAAATCCTGCCTTTTCATAATCATCATACAAGAACCAACCAATAGCCCAAAAATGGGGAAATTGCCAAAAAAACTGTATCAAAAAAAGGGTTCCCGCTTCAATTCCGAAATGATCCGTTGCCGCCACCCAACCTAACATAAAAGGAATAGCACCCGGAAAAGCACCCACAAAAACCGACAACGGCGTATGCACTTTGAGTGGCGTGTAAATACTGGTGTATAAAAAAATAGAAATCGCCCCAAACATGGCCGACTTCGGATTGATCATGTACAATAAAACCAACCCAATGATAGTCAGCAAACTGGCCACAAACAAAGCGTGATTAGGCGACATTCTGCCTGAAGCCACCGGACGATTTTTGGTGCGGTCCATCAAAGCATCTAAGTCTTTTTCGATGACTTGGTTAAAAGCATTAGAAGCGCCAACCATACAGTATCCGCCCACGGCCAACATCAATAAAGTAGTTACTTTTAAATCCTGAAAACTTTCAACACCAAGTAAATATCCCGCTATCGATGAAAAAACAACGCTGACAGCTAAACCTGCCTTGGTGATTTCCTTGAAATCAATCGCAATTTGTTTGAGAGAAAATGTGTTAGCAGTCGCGTTCATCCGTAGTTTAAAACTGCTGCAAAGGTACTTTATAGAAAACGATTTGACAAAAAAATATTGAAGATATATTTTGTGATTTTTAAGTGCAGGAGCGAATGGTCTGTGGGTGTCGGTTATCCGTTTTCCCGCTGTCTGCACTACAC
>NZ_CAMLRU010000226.1 GCF_946482535.1 uncultured Flavobacterium sp. | reverse complement strand
CAGGGAGAAGCCATGACCGGAATTTTCACGGCTGATTTTTATGATAAGAAAACCGGTTTCATTGCCGGTGGTAATTATGAAAAACCCAATCAAAACTTTCAAAACAAAGCCATTACAACTGACGGAGGCAAAACTTGGCAATTGATAGCCGAAAATGCCGGCTTTGGTTATGCTTCCTGTGTGCAATATGTACCAAAGTCTAAAGGGAAAGGCATTGTTTCTGTTGGGGCAAACGGATTGCAATATTCAGCGGATGGCGGTCATACTTGGCAACAATTTACAACTGACCCAACTTTATATACCATTAGATTTCTGGATGAAGACACGGCATTTGCTGCCGGAAAGGATAAAATTATCAAGATAGAATTCAAAAAATAAGAGCGTCATTTGACGCTCTTATTTTTATTTCCCCATTTTTTTATCACGGTATTGTTGCAATAATTTTCGATTAAATCCTTCCTCTGCTTTTTTAAGCTTTAGGATTTTAGTGGCGGGAAGTACACCTTTTAAGCTGGCTACAAATTTTTTCTTGGCTTGGTGCAACTCTTCTTCAGTGCTTTCCATTTGGGTTAAAATGGTGGCGGCTTCTTTTTCAGATAAATTGTCGAAGGAGTCATCGTCTATTCGGTCTAAATAACCTTTGAGTTTTTGCTTTCTGATTTCTTGTTGTTTTTCTTCAAAGGCATTATACAAAGGCCAAAATTTGGCTGCTTCATCAGGCGTTAGGGACAGTTCATTAGTAATGTAAGCTACTTTCATAGCTTTAATTTGTTCTCTCTTCTCTTTCATCAATCGACCGCCTTGGGCAAAAGTGTTTATCGAAAAAAGCAGGACAATGGCGATAAGTATTTTATTGATTTTCATATGTTTTAGTCTGTAATGTATTGTTCTATATCGGTGTTGTTTAATAAGATGTCTTCTACGGCTTCGTCTTCAAGATTCAATTCTAACTTCATTTTTTCTAAATCTTCTTGATCCAGCAGATTGGCAATTTCATCTGAAGAGATGTTGGTATGATTGGTAATGTAGTCTTCTAAAGCAACGGCATCAACTTCTTCTGAAGCAGTGCTGAAATTATTGTAAATAGGAATGCTAAGCATCATTACAATCACTGCAGCGGCGGCATAGTACCAAGTTTTTCTTCGACTAAAAATTGAAACTACTTTTGGCTGCTCTTTTGGAAGTTCACCTAATATCTTTTCTCTAAACGAATCAAAATAACCGTCAGGCGTTGTAAATCCGGAAGTGATTTTGGGTTCGTTATCTAGTTTAAATGATTTCATGGTTCTTTGACAAATATAAGTTTATATGGTTTAATGGGTATTCATAAAATCTTCAATTTTTTTCACAGCATGATGGTAAGATGCTTTCAAAGCGCCAACCGATGTTCCTAAAATTTCCGATAGGTCTTCGTATTTGATCTCTTCAAAATACCTCATTTTAAAAACCAATTGCTGTTTTTCGGGCAAAAGGGTAATGGCTTTTTGAAGTTTTATTTGTATTTCATCACCGTCAAAATAATCATCAGCTTTTAAATTATCTACTATTTTGCTTTGCAAAGCTTCTCCGGTTTTACCGTTTCGTTTGGCTTTTTGGTTGATGAAAGTTATCGCTTCGTTGGTGGCAATTCGGTACATCCAGGAAAACAATTTACTGTCGCCTTTGAAATCTTTTAAATATTGAAAAACTTTGATAAAAGTATTTTGCAAGACATCATCGGCATCATCGTGGTTTAAAACAATGTTGCGAATATGATTGTATAATGGTCTCTGATAATCCCGCAAGAGTTTTTGAAACGCCACATGCTGCGTTTTCGGATTTAATAAGTCCTGAATAAAATCCTTTTCTTCTTGCAAAGCGATAATTTATGGTTTGGAATAAAGATAAAAGAAAAGGTTTAATCCAATGAAAAAAATTTAAGGTGTTGTCGTTGGAGTAGTGCTTGCCTGAACGGGTTCAGCAGTTGAAGAGGTTGGGAGTACCAATGTTGGAGCAGCAACCGGTGCTTTCGGAAAAACCGGAATGTGAATTTCGGTTACCCATTTCGACGGTTGTTTGATGTCGTCTATGGTTTTAATGTAAACTTCGGTATATTTTCCGGCTAAGTTTTCTTTATAGCCGTTATCTGCAATATACTTTCTGGCTTTTTTCCATGCTTCTTGGGTATGAGAATAATCTCCGGTCAATGTCGTTTTCAAACAAGTAAAAGGCACAATTTCGCCTGAAGTCACATCACTACCCGAAGCCACAAAGATTTGTTTGGTGGTTGGAATACAAACCGAAAACGTCACAAAATCATTGGCTACATCATAGCGTTCGTATAATATAAAAGGTTTTCCGGCCATGGGCAACTGGTTCTTTTTAAAGAAATGAACCATGCGAGGCATAATAATCTTAATGTTCTTGGACAGATTCTTAATCTTACTGGAAACCGTTTGTTTCAAACAATAACCCGAATTGCGTTGGGTAATACCATTGACTTTAATCGAATAGGTTTTCATTTCATAGTCTAAGGTCTTGTCGAGGTTTCGCAAACTTTTTTCAAAAGCATCGGTTAAAAGTCCCGACATTCCACCGTTGAAAAAGGTGTTGATTTTGGTCAGTAAATCCATTTTCCCTTTGCAGTGAATAGTAATTTTAGTACCGCCAGCCGTGTCTTTAAATTTCCAATGCAAAGTAGCTGTGGTTCCGTTCAGGTTTCCTTTTTGAACCAAACTGTCATTTTCTTTGTTATAATAGGTTTTAATAAATCCTTCCTCTCCGTCTTTTTGCCAAGAGAAGTTGGCACCTGAACCCATAGTTTTGGCCGGATAATTAAAGGTTATACCGTGGTTTTTGGTCATCCAGGAACCAAAGGATTCCCAGTTTTTATAGTCATTCACATAATCAAAAACAATTCCTCTAGGACTGTGAATTACGGTACTTTTAGATACTTCAAAATCGCCTTTCTGAGTCGCCACATAAACGGTTACGCCTATAAAAGCTAATACTATTAGTAGGAATATATATTTTAAAATTCTCATCGGTCGATTTTTAGGTGACACAAAGTTAAGATAAAACATTTAACTTTTGATATTTCCCAATTGAGTATATTTGTTAGGAATCAAATCGCAATCTATGAAAACCAAAAGTGAACTTCGCGGAATTTTATTCAGACATTTAGACGGAATTACAACTGCTCCGGTGGCGTTTGCGCTTCACAAGAAAGGTGTACTGGATTTTATTTTGCAAAAGCAAACCGTTTCGCTTTCGGAATTAACCGAAAAGTTCAAAGCCAATGAAGGTTACCTCAATGTGGCTTTACGGGTTTTGGCTTCTCAAGGTTGGTTGAACCAAAAAGTAGACAATGCCAAGAATGAAGTTACTTACAGCATCAATGGGAAAAGTGCTGAGGCTTTTGCTTTGGCACCACTTTATGAAGATGTCTTTAATTTGATGCAATTTACAGAGCATTTTCACCCTAGAAAGTTTGAAGTTGAGCCTTTTGAAATGCTCAATGAATTGTTCCAAAAATACAAGGCTAATTACGGAATTACATTATCAGAAGATGAAAAAGTGCGTTCCATACAAGAGC
>NZ_CAMLRU010000225.1 GCF_946482535.1 uncultured Flavobacterium sp. | reverse complement strand
TTTGAAAACTTTTCTAACATAATCAATTGCATCTTTTGAAGCGCCGTGAACCTGTGGAATACAGCGGAAAGAATACGGGTCTTGCACATGCTCTTTCGGTCGGGCAATTAACTGACTTCCCTCTAATAATTCCCCCATACGCTTGGCGGTTACTATCTGACCTTTGTGCGGTCGAACATAATGAATCAACTCATTAAAAGGCTCTATTCGGCCATCAAATCCTTCTAAAGAAACCGCTGCAATGACATCGGCTAAATACGAGTATTTCATCGCTTTTAACAAAACATAACAACCGTAAGCACTCATAAATTGGGTACCGTTTAACAAGGCCAAACCTTCCTTAGATTGCAATATAATCGGTTGCCAACCCATTTTCTCCAAAACCTTTTTAGCCGGCTGACGGAAACCATCATAATACACTTCGCCTTCACCCAATAAAGGCAAAGACAAATGGGCTAACGGCGCCAAATCACCACTGGCTCCAAGCGAACCTTGGGTATAAATTACAGGAAGTATATCATTGTTATAAAAATCAACCAAACGTTCCACCGTTTGCAATTGCACACCTGAATGACCGTAACTCAAGGATTGAATTTTGAGCAACAACATCAACTTTACAATTTCCTGTGGCACTTCTTCTCCCGTACCGCAAGCATGCGATTTTACTAAGTTTTCCTGAAGCTGAGACAAATTTTCATTAGAAATTTTCACATTACACAATGACCCAAAACCGGTATTAATGCCGTAAATTGGGGTTTCATTGGCCGCCATTTTTTGGTCTAAATAATCCCTACATTGTTGAATGTTGATTTTGGCTTCTTCTGAAAGGGCTAAAGTTTTATGCTCTGAAATAATCTCTTGTAAAGTCTCTAATGTCAATACTTCCGTACTGATGTAATGCGAATGCTCCATTTTTGGTTAGGATTTAAAGCCCAAAATTCCGCAAACGATTGTTAAAAAGCAACTAATTAGCTGAGTATTTTTTAAGAATTTATCAAAAAAGATGGCTTTAGAATATTGATGTCAATAAATCTCTATTGATTACAAAGAATCATTGCGGTATTCTCAAAAATTTAAGGAAACCTTTTTTAATTCCTAAAAAGTTATACATTTGAAAAACATGATGTCACAATTAGCCAAATACCCATTCTCTTCTACAACCAATTCTTTGGTTGCGACTTTTGGCACCACAACATCAACAACTACAACCCCGTTTGGGGTATAATTTTCACATATAATCCGAATTCGTGAGCTTTCCAATGGAGAGCAAATAATTGTATGTAAATTACAAATGGACAAAAAACAAATAACAAATAAATCACAAAAGGTCAATTTCCATCACCAAAACTTAAGAACATTCTCCGGAGTAACTCATTTGAAAATTTGAGATTTGAGGTTTTATTGGAATTTAGAATTTAAGCCTTTGGAATTTAAATCAAAATCATGATAGTATTAAAATTTGGCGGTACTTCTGTAGCCAATGCCGAGAACATAACCAAAACACTGAATATTGTTGCCCAAAAAAGTAAAGAAACTAAGTTGGCTGTAGTTGTTTCTGCTTTTAGCGGTGTCACCGATTTATTGATTTTAGCCGGAAAAACAGCTTCGGCAAAAGATAAAGGCTACAAAGACATAGTTAGTCAAATCGAGAAAAAGCACAAAGATGCTATTGATGAATTAGTGCCGCTAAGTGATCAAAGCGAAATCATCGATACCATCAACGGTAATATCAACCATTTAAAAACTTTATTAGACGGTTGTTATCTTTTAGGCGAATTGTCGAGCCGAACCGCAGATATTGTGGCCGGTTTTGGCGAATTGTTGTCTTCTCAGATTATTGCCGTGGCGTTGAAACAAAAGGTCGCCAATTCAAGTTTCAAAGACAGTCGCGAAGTGATTAAAACAAATTCCAATTTCGGAAAAGCTGCTGTTGATTTTGAAGTGACTAATCAATTAATCGCGGAATATTTTAAAGACAATAGCACTCAAGTCACTTTATTTCCGGGATTCATTGCTTCTTCTTTAGATGGAAATACTACAACGCTTGGCCGCGGCGGTTCCGATTATACTGCGGCCATTATCGCTGCAGCTATCAAAGCGGAAGTATTAGAAATTTGGACCGACGTTAACGGGATGTTCACCGCCAATCCGAGAAGCGTTAAACAAGCCCAACCTATAGAAACCATTTCGTATCAGGAAGCGATGGAATTGTCACATTTCGGCGCTAAAGTATTGTATCCGCCAACTATTCAACCGGTGTTGAAAGACAGCATTCCGATATTTATCAAAAACACTTTTGAACCCGAAGCTTACGGCACTTTGATTTCTAATAAACCCGAAGCTTCAAGCAATCCGATTAAAGGAATCACTCATATTGACAATATCGCCTTACTCACTTTAGAAGGTTCGGGTATGATTGGTGTGGCAGGTTCGTCCAAACGTTTATTCGAAGTGTTGTCTAATGAAAACATTAACGTTATTTTTATCACCCAAGCATCTTCGGAGCATTCTATTTGTGTTGGGATTCTAAATGCCGATGCCGATAAAGCCAAAACCGCTATCAACAAAGCCTTTGAAATGGAAATCACGCAAGGGAAAGTCGATCCTTGTATAGTTGAAAAAGACTTGTGCATCGTAGCCCTCGTAGGCGAAAGCATGAAAAACCATCAAGGCATTAGTGGCAAGATGTTTAGCACTTTAGGCAAGAATAACGTCAATATCCGCGCCATTGCACAAGGGGCTTCCGAAAGAAATATTTCAGTCGTAATAAACGAGAAAGATGTTAAAAAAGCACTGAATACATTACACGAGCGCTTCTTTGAAGACAATACCAAACAGTTGAATTTGTTTGTAATGGGCGTTGGAAATGTAGGCGAAAAATTTATCGATCAAATCAGCCAGCAAAAGAAATTCCTAAAAGAAAATCTGAAAATCAATGTTCGAGTTATCGCTTTGTCCAATTCGCGCAAAATGGTATTTGATGAAGAAGGCATAAACCTAAAAGACTGGAAAGAGACTTTAGACAATGGAGAAAAAGCAAATCCAAATGATTTTATTGCTCGGGTAAAGGACTTGAACTTACGCAACAGTATCTTCGTTGATATCACGGCCAATTACGATGTCGCTGGTATTTATGACCAATTTTTAAGTCAAAATATAGCCGTAGTGACGTGTAATAAAATTGCTTGTTCTTCGGAATACAACCATTATAAAAACCTAAAAAATCTATCCCGAAAATACAATGCGCCATTCTTGTTTGAAACCAATGTCGGCGCCGGATTACCCATCATTGATACTTTAAAACACTTGATTGCTTCAGGAGATAAAGTCAACCGAATCAATGCGGTTTTATCCGGAAGCTTGAACTTTATTTTTAATAATTTCAGCGACACTTACAATTTCCATGATGTAGTTAAAGAAGCAGGTGTTCAAGGCTTTACAGAACCCGACCCGAAAATTGATTTAAGTGGCGTAGACGTAGCCAGAAAGATTTTAATTCTCATCAGAGAAAGCGGTTACCAAATGGAAATGGACCAAATTGAAAACAATTGTTTCCTGCCGGATGAATGCATGAAAACCACTAA
>NZ_CAMLRU010000224.1 GCF_946482535.1 uncultured Flavobacterium sp. | reverse complement strand
AGGCTCAACAGTTACCGCGCCATCCGGAACTTATACCGTCACAGCAACATTGGGTTCTTGTACTTCCATAGCTTCTAATAATATTGTCATTTCACAACAGCCAACCAATACTTGGAACGGATCAGTTTGGTCAAATGGTACGCCTACTTCGGCCCAAAAACTAGTTTTTTCAGGTAATTATACTTCTACAGGCAATGTATCAGGTTGTACTTGTAATGTGACTTCCGGAACAGTAGTTTTTAATGCCGGACATACTTTGACTATTGCTCATGAAGTTTCAGTGAAACCGGGAGGATCATTGACTTTTGAAGATACTGCTAGTTTGGTTCAAATTAATGATAGTTCTGTAAATTCAGGGAATATCACTTATAAGAGAAATACAACTCCAATGAAGCTTTATGATTACGGCTATTGGTCATCACCGGTGAGCAATGCAACTCTAAGTCAATTGGCCGGTGATTCTTATTTTTATTCCTACAGTCCAAGCAGCAATAGTTATGTTTATCACAGTGCGTCCGGCACGATGGATTTGGGAGTAGGCTATCTTTCAAGAACACCTGAGAATTTGGTTTACAATCCTACACTAATTTTGCAATCTACCTTTGTGGGTACGCCAAATAATGGGGTGATTTCAACTCCGATTGTAAAATCAACCGCTACCAATAATTTGATTGGAAATCCGTATCCATCAGCTATTGATATTGATTTGTTTATAACAGATGCTGCGAATTCAGGGATAGTAAACGGTACTATTTTCCTTTGGACACACAATACAGCCATTACTAATAATAATTATTCGATGAATGATTATGCTAAATACAATTTAACCGGCGGTGTAGCAACGGCTTCAGCAGCATTAAGCGGCGGTGTAGTGCCAACCGGTAAAGTAGCTGCCGGACAAGGTTTCTTTATTGAAGCTAATACGGCTTTAGCCAACGGAACTTATTTGGCTACTTTTAAAAACTCTATGAGAATTTCGGGCAATAACAATCAGTTTTTCAGAAGCAATAACGGCAATACGGTAAATAATGAAGGGGGGTCGGTTTCCCAAGGTTTAGAAAAACACAGAATGTGGATTTCTTTGAGCAATAATGAAGGAGCTTACAATCAAATGTTGGTAGGATACATTCAAAACGCCTCAAATGATTTTGATGCCCTTTTTGACGGGAAAACTACTGTGGTTGGCAATCCGTTAACCATTTATACTACTGTCGGAACCACTGATTTGGCTATTCAAGGAAAAGCTTTGCCTTTTTCTGCGGAAGATATAATTCCATTCGGATATACCTCAACCATCGATGGTGAGCTAACCATCAGTTTGGAAAATTTTGATGGTTTATTTGATAACCAAAACGTCTATTTGTTAGATAATGTAACAGGACTTTATCACGATTTAAAAGCTGAAAATTACACTTTTACAACAACTAACGGAACTTTTAACGACAGATTCGAGCTAAGATTCGCCACCCAAGCCTTAGGCGTTGATACCAATACCGCTTCTGAAAATGATATTAAAGTGGTTTCTAATACAAACGGATTGTCTGTATATTGTGCTTCAACTGCGATTGCCAAAGTGGAAGTATTTGATGTCTTAGGAAAACTTTTATTCAGCAAAAATAATTTAAACACCAATGCTGTTGAAAACCTTCAATTGCAAGGAAACGCTCAAATGTTATTGGTGAAAGTAACTTTAGAAAACGAACAAACGCATACCAAGAAAACGTTGATACAATAACTAACCCTGTTATCTTATCAGCTGCCACCTTTATCGCAAGATTTAGGTGGTTTTTTGTTTTAAACAGTTAAGGAATTATTCGGAAATGCGACGGAGTTTGTTTTTGTCGACTATCTTTATTTTTTTGCCAATCAAATCAATCCAACCGCTTTTCTTCAATTCGGAAAGCAATCGAATACAACTTTCAGTAGCGGTACCAATCATCCCGGCTAATTCTTCGCGAGACAATTGCAAACGAAGCGCACCTTCGGAATCAGTGCCAAAGGTTTCATCTAAATAAAGTAAAGTGCCCGCCAAACGCTCTTTGACACTTTTTTGCGCCAAATCAACCATGTGATCATCGGCTTCTTTCAAATCTCCACAAATGGTTTTCATCACATTCATCGAAAATTGATTGTTCTGATTAAAGAATTGAATAATTTCGGATTTAGGAATAAAACAAACTTCCATATCTTCTAAAGCTACCGCACTCAAATTGGCCGGCTCTTCACTAATCATGGAACGCTGTCCTAACAACTCACCCGGTTTAACCAACTTAACAATTTGGTCTTTCCCGTTAGAGCTCAATTTAGACATCTTACAAACGCCGTCTTTAACACAGTAAATACCATTGGTAATTTCACCTTCCTCAAAAATAGGTTCGCCTTTTTTGATGGTGTAGGAGGTTTTGCAATCGGCCATTTTGAGCAACTCATCTTTGGTCAATGCTTTTAGAGAGCTGAATTGTCTCACGATACATTGTTCACATTTACTCATACTGTTTGGGTTTGTTTTGACAAATATATTGAAAGTATGACAAATATCATATTTTAATTTTAGCTATAGTATCACCTTTGTCACAGGTAAAATGAGCAAATTATGAATACATCACAGTGTTTCCATTGTGGTAATGAGATCATAAAAAAGGATGAAATTCTTTTTGATGACCGAAGTTTTTGTTGCAACGGCTGTAAAACAGTTTACGAAATCTTCCGTCAAAATGATTTGTCTTGTTATTATGATTTTCAAGCTGCGCCCGGCGCAACACCACTTGATATTAAAGGTAAATATGATTTTTTAGCCAATGATGAGATTGTCATCAAACTCCTCGATTTCCAAGAGAATACAACACACATTGTTTCACTCTACATTCCTCATATTCACTGTAGTTCGTGTATTTGGATTCTGGAAAATTTACAAAGGCTTCAGCCGGGAATAGGTGCTTCTCAAGTTAATTTCCCCAACAAAAAAGTCCGAATTACTTATAATCCTCAACAGACCAATCTTAAACAGATTGTTGAATTGCTTTGTTCCATTGGTTACGAACCATACATTAGTTTAGAAAATTTTGACGAAGGCAAAAAGAAAGTCGACAGAACTTTGATTTACAAATTAGGTGTCGCTTTTTTCTGTTTCGGAAACATCATGTTGTTGTCGTTTCCCGAGTATTTTGAAGTAGGTGAATTTTGGATAGAGCAATACAAAGGTTTTTTCCGATGGTTAACTTTTGCTTTGTCTCTTCCGGCTTTTATTTACTCGGCTTCGGGCTATTATGTAGCTGCCTGGAAAAGCCTCAAACAAGGCATGCTAAACATTGAAGTGCCCATCGCTTTGGGTATCGTAGTCATGTTTATTCGAAGTACGGTTGATATTGTCTTTGGTTACGGACAAGGATTCTTCGACAGCATGTGTGGACTGATTTTCTTCATGTTGTTAGGAAAGTTATTCCAGCAAAAAACCTATGATTTTCTTTCGTTTGAACGCGATTATAAATCTTATTTTCCCATAGCCATTACCAAGATTTTACCCGACGGTTCAGAAGATGCGGTTCAGGTTTATGATATCAAAAAAGGTGACCGATTGTTAATTCGCAACCAAGAATTAATTCCCGTTGACGGTATTCTGATTTCCGAGAAAGCTTCCATCGACTATA
>NZ_CAMLRU010000223.1 GCF_946482535.1 uncultured Flavobacterium sp. | reverse complement strand
GCCGCTGAGAAAAACTTACCTATCGTGGTTCCGGGTTGGGAAGACAGTACGATGGGAAATATTTTTGCTTCTTATTGTATTAAAGGCACATTCAAACCTACTACCATGAAAAGCGGCATCGAATACATGATGTGGTTGGCCGATTGGTATACTCACAACTCCAGCGGTAAAGGTGTTGGATTTTTCCAAATTGGCGGTGGAATTGCCGGTGACTTCCCTATTTGTGTGGTTCCGATGTTATACCAAGATATGGAAATGCACGACGTACCATTCTGGAGTTATTTTTGCCAAATTTCAGATTCCACTACAAGTTACGGCTCCTATTCCGGAGCTGTCCCTAATGAGAAAATCACTTGGGGAAAACTTGATATACATACCCCCAAATTTATTATCGAATCGGATGCAACGATTGTTGCTCCTTTAATTTTTGCTTACTTACTAGATTTATAAAAGACTTTTTTATGAGAAGAATTATTGTAGACTATGCCAAACTAACCGGAGACATCTTAAACTTATTAGTAGAGAAGTTTCCTGAAGGATATGACGACACCGACATTATTCGTTTCAGAAATGCTCAAAACGAGTTGATTGAAGCGGTTGAAGTACGAACTGAAGATACCATTTACTTGGTTAAAGTGAGTACCAAATTAGCCAGTCGTATGGAAAAATTTGATGAAGAAGAAGACATCGACTCTGTAGTTGAACCTATCGAACCCATCAAAGGTTTGGATTTAGATGATGACGATTTACCTTCAGAAGATGATGACGTGGAAATCGACCCTCTAAAAGACAAAGGCGGATCTGACGACGACGACGACGATGATATTGATGATGATGACTTCGCCGATTCTGACAACTTTGAAGAAGACGACGATGAAGAATAAACTTCTTCGAAGTTAATTCTAAATTACAAATAGAAAATTCCAAAATACAAGAAATCCCAAATTTCAATTAAGGCATTTGGGATTTTTTATTTGAGATTTGAAACTTATTTGGAATTTGTTGTTTGAGTTTTGGAACTTTTAACTTAGATATCTTTCCTGAAAAACCCGCTGATGGTGGTTTTGGTGCCCAATGATAGTAAACCCAAGAGCTCTCACCGACATCACATTATTAGAGGCTATGCCTTTACGCAACAATTGTTCTTCTGAAAATGATTTAAACAAAGCCAAAGTGGCTTGTCTTACCACCAACATTTCACTCAATAAATCCTGAATACTTCTGCTGTTGGCGTGGGCTTCCTCTACATAAGTATTTTCATCAAAGCTGGCCAATGGTGTATCATCTTTTCGAGCAAAGCTCAAGGCTCGATAGGCAAATATTCTCTCGGCATCAATTAAATGCAACAAGATGTCTTTTATGGTCCATTTGCCTTCGGCATAACAGTAATCAAATTTATCCATGGGAATATTTTGAACAAACTTGACCATGCGATGCACCGAAATTTCCAATTCTTCTACCAAATTGTATTCTTCGGTTACTGTATCAATATAAGTTCCGTAATAAGCCGCATATTCATCGGTTTTAAGTTGTGATTTTTTCATGATGATTGATTTATAAAATTATGATTTAAGCCGAATTACGACTCGCATTAGTATTCCCAAACAACGAACGAGTTACCAGTTTTTCATAAGTATTGACTAGTTTTTCATCAAAGTTTACTTGTTTTTTCAAAGCATTGATTTGTGAAGAAGCATATTGTTGAATGGTCAATAAAGGCAACACAATTTGCTCACGCATGGCTATTGAAGCTTTTCCGTCGGGATAATTTTGCATCAGTTCGGAATGTCCGGCGATTTTTAAAAGCAAGCGTTTGGTTTCTTGAAACTCATCGAATATAATTTGCCAAAAATCACCAAACTCCGGGTCGTTTTTCATGTAAGCCGTTAATGCAAAATTACTTTTGGCCAACGACATCATCGTGTTTTCGAGTAATGTTCTGAAAAACAATGAATTGTTATACAAACTTTGTACTTCTTCCCAACGATTGTTTTTCTCAAAATGCTTCAGTGCGGTTCCAACGCCAAAAAATCCGGGTACATTTTGTTTCAATTGGCTCCACGAACTCACAAATGGAATAGCTCTCAAATCGGCAAAGTTCAGTTGATCATCAGTATTTCGCTTTGACGGACGACTTCCTATATTGGCTTTAGAATAGTATTTCAAAGTACTCATTTGTTCCAAATAAGGAATAAACCTCGGATGATTTTTGAAGTCGATATATTTGTCATAACCCAACTTCGCTAAGGTGTCAATAATACCTTTTTCAGATTCGGTTAAATTGTTTTCATCTTTATTAAAAATTTGATTGGCCACGCCGGCACTCAACAAGTTTTCCAAGTTGTACCGACAAGAATCCAATGTCCCGAAATTGGAACTGATGGTTTGACCTTGCACCGTAATTTGTATCGCCTGGTTTTCGATGGTTGAACCCAAAGAAGCATAAAACTTATGTGTTTTACCGCCACCACGAGCCGGTGGTCCGCCGCGTCCGTCGAAGAAAATGACTTTGATTCCGTATTCGCGTGACACTTCAGTTATCATTTCTTTGGCTTTAAAAATACTCCAATTCGCCATCAAATAACCGCCATCTTTAGTACCATCAGAGAAGCCTAACATGACTGTTTGCTTTTCTTTTCGCTCTTTCAAATGATTTCTGTAGACAGGATTTCGGTACAATTGCTCCATAATGGCATGAGCATTTTGCAAATCATCAACCGATTCAAACAAAGGAACTATGTCTACCGTGGGATTTTCCCAATTCAGTAATCGGAACATGGCGAAAGTTTGTATTACATTTAAGGCGCTTTCATTATTGCTAATGATATAACGATTACAACCTTTCTCACCATTGTCATTCTGAATCTCTCGCATCAATTTTATGGTGTCCAAAGTAGAACGGGTTAGTTCATTCTCAAAAAAGTGATGACTCAAATCAAATTTTAATTGGGATATGACTTCTATTTTTTCGCCCTCATTCATGCTATCGAAATTTTCAGGAAAATACAGTTCTTTTTCTTTTTTGAGTAAAGAAACAATGTCTTCAAAAACTTGGCTGTGAATCTTACTGTTTTGGCGAATGTCGAGCGAAGCAAAATAAAATCCGAATTGGGTAATTTTTTGCAACAGCAAATTGATTTCATCCAAATACAATGATTGATGATTTTCGATAATAATTTGCTTTACAATCTGGAGTTCATTCTTTAATTCCTCTAAGGTAATAAACACTTCACCTTGCGAATAAAAAACGGAACGATACAATTTGTATTCTAAATTCGCTATGATGATATCGACTTCATTGAACGTGAGTTTTCTTTTCAAATTGCGAATGTCAAAATAGTAACATTTTAAGATAGACGTGCGCAAACGCTTGGCAACATTCTCAGTAATCTCAGGAGTTACAAACGGATTTCCGTCTCGGTCGCCACCGGGCCAAAACCCTAAATTGACAATCGGATTTTCGATAATATTGCCTTCAAAGATATTCTTCTGCAAATACTGCATCATCTCGCCTATCGTTTGGTAAAATACATTTTCAAGATACCAAATCAAACTCACCGCTTCATCAAAAGGCGTTGGTTTTTCCTTTTTGATAAAAGGCGTTTTACCGAGTTGAGCCAACAATTGTTTGATTTTAGTTAAATCATTAATTCGAACAGCATCGGTTA
>NZ_CAMLRU010000222.1 GCF_946482535.1 uncultured Flavobacterium sp. | reverse complement strand
AATCTACTTTTACATATTTGGAATCGTTTGCTTTGCAGTTGGAATTTATTATCATGTTAGAGATATTAGAACCGTTGTTACAGAAGTGAGGTTTATGGACAAAAAATTTCAAGTTCTGGGATTGGATTTTAATTCAAAATTTGACGACACACTAAATATTGACGATACAATCCTTGAAATAAAGCAGAAAGAGAAAAGTGAAAAACTATATATTGAGATATTTTCCAATGATAAGTATTACTATATAAACAATTATTCCGATTGGAAAAAAGAAACACTTATCGATATAATCAGAGAATATAAAGAGAGAACCGGGAAAACAGTATATGGAATTGATTTATTACCTGAAATAAATAGCACTCAAAATTAAAATGTTTCATAACCTCCTATTTCAATCAAACTTAAATTTTGTAGTAAATTTACTTTTATTTTCGGCAATATTTTTTTATCTTTAGCCAATCAACACGACCCTATTTAAATTAATTTTCACCAAATACCACAAACCGAAAAAGCATCCCTTAAAAAGGATGCTTTTTTATATCACTTTAAACTTCAAAATTTAAACTCCCAACTCCTATCTCCTAACTCCCAACTCTTATTTATCCATTACAAATTTAAATGCCATACTTACGATATCGGCACTTAAAGTGTCACTGCGTTGGTAATGGTTGTAGCGGAAATCAATATTCTTCAGACCAAACTTCCAGATATGGGCTTTGGTAAAGATATCGAGGTAAGTTGCTCCGAGTCCGTATTGGCTGGCGTTGAAAGTAGATAAATCATAATCTGAAGTATAATACTCTTCGGTTGACACATGGTTTTCAAACGGTGCGAAATACTTTGATTCTGTTTGCGTATAGTAACGGTACATCGGGTAAATGGTGAACTTATCATTCAGCTTAATCGGCACTTCAATATTGGCCGTATGGGCTTGGATTCCCCAATCATCGGTGTAGAAACGATAGTAAGTGCGGAGTTTGAATCTTTCACTGATGTAGTAATTCAAACGTGCGCCGATTGGTAATTTGAATCGGTTGTCAGGCAAGCGTTCGATGTCATCAGCTAATCTGTAAACACCGGTATTTTGAGCAGTTTCATAGACCGGTATGTATTGGGTTTGCCCAATATAATAATTCGCTTTATCGGCAAAATAAATACGATGGTATGGTGTTGACAATAATCCTTGCTGCATTAGCACATCAAAGAAGATTGAGGCTTGCAATTTTTTGGTCAGAATTTGCGAGAAGGCAAATGAAACCGAGTAAGAGTTTCTGTTTACCACTTTAATATCTTCAAACTGAGAAGGCAAATAGCCGTTAGAAGCTACTCCATTTTGATCATAAACCGTCACTCCGCTGAAGTAACCATTATTTAAAAAATTACTGCCGTATTTGTCAAATTCATGCAATTCTGTTGGCAAGATTGGTCGCCATTGGTCAAGGTAAACATTGGCTTTTAAACTTAGCTCGGTATTTTTTTCGTTGAACAGTTGGGCAATGCCACCGCCAAAACCTATAGAAGTGTAATCATATTCATTGGAAAAAGCCACATCGGCATTCCAGATAAAGTTTCTGCTGTCGGAACTATGACTGTAATTGATGGTTACACTCGCCAAAGCATCTTGAGCCGAAGCTCCGGAAGAAGCCAACCAAGGCGTTCCGTAAGGAGAAGCTGCTTTATCATCATCATCGTCATCATCATCACCGCCCGAAGCACCACTGCCGTTAAACGGATTGATATTACTTGAGGAAGCCGACGTATAAGCAGATAAACCCGCATCAACCGTAAGGACATCATCGGCATTCATGGGCATGGTTATAACAATATTGGAAGCCAAATCGGTTAGTTTTTCAGAACCTATTCCACCGGAAACTGCGGAATGTACACCGTCTTGTTTGTAATAGCTGAGTAAGAAATCAACTTCGGTGGCGTCGAGCACTCTTTTTTTGAATACGGTTGTACTGTCTTTTTCCTGAGCAAAAGAGCGGTAACCACCAAGTAAGGCTAATAGAAAGATGTATTTTTTCATTTTAAATTTTAATTACAACCACAACCACCACCTGTTTTTCCGCCATTGGCACCGGCAGCGGCTTCACGGTAAACCTGAAAGGTTACTTCATAGCGCTCGGCAGTTTTGGCAGATAATTTCATTTCGGTGTCGTTGATATATTCTTTTTCGTATTCTTTCACTACAGTGCAAGAAGACATAAAAGCAATCAGTACTAGGATTCCAAATAGTTTAGTCATGTTGGTATTTTTTTAAATCGATATTGTTTGACGTAGAAATTTTGCCTTCTTCATCTACCATGATACAGCCTACTCCGGGTAATTGATTCACCAGGTTCATTCCGGCATCTTTGCCCATTACGAATACGCCTGTGGCTAAAGCATCGGCTAGTTCAGTGGTTTTGGCAAAAACACTCACGCTGATTAAGCCTGTAGCGGGATAGCCCGTTCTGGTATCAATAATATGCGAATAGCGTTTGCCGTTGAAGGTGACATATTTTTCATAACTCCCTGAAGTTTCTACCGCGGTATCTTCTAAAGGGAAAGTGGCGAATATTTTATTTTTGTTCATGGGGTTTTTGATCCCAACTTTCCATTGTTCACCATTGGGTTGTTTGCCCCAAGTGCTGATATCTCCGGATACATTAACCAATCCGGAAACGCAGCCATTAGAAAGCAATAAGGCTTTTATTTTATCGGCTATATAACCTTGACCAATACCGCCCATACCTAGTTTCATGCCTTCTAATTTTAAGAAGACGGTTTGTTCTTCTTTATCGATTACAATATTTTCATAACCGACTTTTTCTACCGATTTCTTGATGGCTTCCGGTGAAGGCATTTCTTTCATGCTGCCGTCGAATTTCCAAATTTTATCCATAGAAGCATAACTAATGTCAAAAGCGCCATCGGTTAATTTAGAAATCTTGATGGAGCGCTCAATCAATTCAATCAATTCTAAAGGAACTTTGACGGCTTGTTTGCCGGCATTTTGATTAATTGCTGATAAAGGTGTGGTTGGAATCCAATCGGAAATAAGGTTTTCGATGCGCTTTACTTCGGCTATGGCCATGTCTTCGTATTGTATGGCTTGGATCGTATCCTTAGCGACCACGGTTATTTCAAACGGACTGCCCAGCAAACTCACTTTTCTTTTATGAATGAGTTGGGCATTGGCACTAAAACCAACTGTAAGTAAAACTATTAAAAGAAATCGATTCATTTTATTTGATAAGGGCTTGTAATTCGGCTATATATTTTTCTGCCGTTTGGTTTTCATAGCCTTTTCGGGCGATTACTTTTCCGGTTTTGTCTAGAACAACTACAAAAGGAAAGAAACCTTCTTTGTTGTATTTTTCGGCTAAAGCCAAATTGGCGGTTTTCTGTTCTTCGGGTAAAGCATTGGCTTTCTTTTTAGGAAAATCGGCACGCAGTAATACAAATTTACCCTCGGCATAAGCTTTGAAATCAGCTGATTGCCATACGTTTCTATCCAACTTGATACAAGGTGCGCACCAATCGGAACCAGAAAATACCAATAAAATGTTTTTGTTTTCTTTTTCGGCTAAGGCTTTGGCTTCTTCAAAATTGGCGGTCCAGTTTTGAGCAAAAGTGTTGGCGGTTAACAGTAGAAAGGCAATTAAAAATAAACGTTTCATGATTGAATTTTTAAC
>NZ_CAMLRU010000221.1 GCF_946482535.1 uncultured Flavobacterium sp. | reverse complement strand
TTGGAAAACATTGAGATTGGTCTGGTATGCTACTTTTTCGGATTAATTGGGTTTTGGGGTAGTTTGGTTTTTTATAATTCGTATTTGCCCGATATCGCTTTTGAGGAACAACAAGACAAAATCAGCGCTCGAGGTTATTCTATGGGATATATAGGTAGTGTTTTATTGTTGATTATTAATTTAGGAATGATAATGACCGCAGAAGATGCCGACAAAATCGAGATGATGAAATACTCGTTTGTAATGGTGGGTTTGTGGTGGATTCTATTCAGTCAGTATTCTTATTACTATTTGCCTAAAGGCAATTCAAACCAACAAAAGGTTACTCGTGAAGTAGTCTTCAACGGTTTTAGAGAATTGAAAAAGGTATGGTTCAAACTGCAAAACGAAATTCCGCTTAAACGCTACTTATTGAGTTTCTTTGTTTTCAGTATGGCTGTACAAACCGTTATGCTTGTGGCTACTTATTTTGGCGCACAGGAAATTGAATGGAAAGATGCCGAAGAAAGTCAAACGGGTTTAATTACCTGCATTCTTTTAATACAATTGATTGCGGTTTTAGGAGCCTTCTTAACTTCCAGAGCTTCCGGTAAATTCGGGAATATCAAAGTGCTGGTCGTTCTGAATACCTTTTGGTTATTGCTATGCGGATTCGCTTATTTTATAACAACACCCATGGAGTTTTATATCATGGCTTCTTTGGTCGGTTTAGTAATGGGCGGTATTCAATCATTAGCGCGCTCAACTTACTCAAAGCTTTTGCCGGAAACCGAAGATACCGCTTCGTTTTTCAGTTTCTATGATGTCTCTGAAAAAATAGGGATAGTCATAGGAATGATGGTCTATGGATTGATAGATCAAATTACCGGCAGTCCGAGATTTGCTATTGTTTTTTTAGGATTATTTTTCTTATGCGGATTGTTATTATTATTGAGAATCCCAAAAAAACACTTGTCATCAATTTAAAAAAAATTATATTTGAGCAATATTTACAAAATGGTTATGAAAAACATCAAATTTTTAGCCGGAATACTTTTATTTCTTTCGGCTTTTACCTTTACTTCTTGTGACAATGAACCTATCGATCCTGCCATTGATTTAGACGATTTTGGAGGAGGAAATGCAGGTCCGGCCATGTTCAAAGCGGATTTCAGCGGAAACACTTGGGTAGCTACAACCGCTCAAGCACTAGTAGGTGGTAACTATATCACTATTTCGGGAATCAAACCAAACGGTGAAGGATTCGGACTCTTAGTAGAAGCCAATTCGACAGGTACTTATCCTGCCAATACTAATATTTTAGCTTTTACTCCGGCCGGTTCAGAATATGGCTATTGGTCAACAAATTTTGACAATCCGGAAGAAAATACGGGATCAATAACCATTACCAACATAGATTTGGTGAACAATACCATTTCAGGAACTTTTAATTTTAAAGGATATTGGTCGGATACTACAACTACCTCAATACTTCCGGTAGAGTTTACCAATGGTGTTTTCCAAAATATTCCATTCACAACCCAAGGACAAACCGGAGATACTTTTTATGCTAAAGTAGGTGGCGTTGAATTTGTTGAAACCGATATTTTTACGGCAGAATTTTTTGTCGGAGCACAAGAATGGTTAACCATAGCCGCCGAAGATGCCAACTTGGATGCTATTAATGTTTCTGTAAGAAGAGATGTAACAGCCGGAACTTACCCAATTACAGGTAATGTTGCCGTTGACAGCGCACAAGGAGTTTATACTTTAGGTGATACCGATTATGATTCGGTTTCAGGTTCGGTTACTATTATCAGCAAAACAACTACCAGAATTAAAGGAACGTTTAATTTCCAGGCTTCAGACGGAACCACAACAAAATCCATTACCGAAGGGGCTTTTGATGTAGAGTACAATTAATTTTCTGCATTGTCAATATATGAAATCCGCCAAATTGGCGGATTTTTTTTACGGCACAATCCTTGACTGATATAAGTGCGAATCTTTGTTATCTTGAATAACATTGATTTTAGCCCAATACAACGGTAGTACATCGATTTTAATTTATTACTATTTAAACTTGTCCTACTTTTGTTTAGCATTATTCAATTTTTTAATGTCAATTTGACTAAATCAAATACCACATGTCAAACCGTAATATTTTGACTCTTGACAATCTGTCATTGCAAGAGTTCGATACCGAAACGGATTTAATTCCGCTTTTGACTCCCGAAGATGAGGAGGAAATGAATAAGGAAGAATTGCCTAATTCATTGCCTATTTTACCGCTTCGAAACACTGTTTTATTTCCCGGAGTTGTGATTCCGATCACTGCCGGAAGAGATAAATCTATCAAACTGATAAATGATGCCAATGCCGGCAATAAAATCATCGGAGTGGTGGCGCAGAAAAATGAAGAAGATGAAGATCCAACCAAGAATGACATTCATACCATTGGTACAGTAGCCCAGATTTTAAGGGTTTTAAAAATGCCTGATGGTAATATTACCGTTATTCTCCAAGGGAAAAAACGTTTCGAAATCGACGCAGTAACTGCGGAAGTTCCTTATTTAAAAGCAACCATCAAAGAGGTAGAAGAAAAGCGTCCCGGAAAACATGACACCGAATTCCAAGCGATTGTTGATTCAATCCGAGAATTAGCCATTGAGATTATCAAGGAAAGTCCTAACATTCCGACTGAAGCTACCTTCGCCATTAAGAACATTGAAAGCCAGTCTTTCCTAATCAATTTTGTCTCTTCTAATATGAACCTTACGGTTAAGGAAAAGCAAGATTTATTGATGATTAATGTCTTAAAAGAAAGGGCTTTGGAAACGTTGCGTTACATGAACGTAGAGTTGCAAAAATTGGAACTCAAAAACGATATCCAATCCAAAGTTCGTTTCGATCTCGACCAACAACAACGCGAATATTTCTTGCACCAACAAATGAAAACCATCCAAGAAGAATTGGGTGGCGTTTCCTATGAGCAGGAAATTGAAGAAATGCGTCAAAAAGCCAAAACCAAAAGTTGGGACGAAAAAATCGCCAAACATTTTGAGAAAGAAATTTCCAAAATGCAACGCATGAACCCGCAAGCTCCCGATTTCGGTATACAAAGAAACTACTTAGAATTGTTTTTAGAATTGCCTTGGAATACCTATTCTAAAGACAATTTCGACTTAAAACGAGCCGTTAAAATATTAGACCGTGACCATTTTGGTTTAGATGATGTCAAAAAAAGAATCATCGAGCATTTGGCTGTATTGAAACTGCGAAACGATATGAAGTCGCCTATCATTTGTTTGACCGGACCTCCGGGTGTCGGAAAAACTTCCATCGGGAAATCGATAGCCGAAGCTTTGGGCAGAGAGTATGTGCGCATTTCGTTAGGCGGTTTGCGTGATGAAGCGGAAATTCGCGGCCACCGTAAAACGTATATTGGTGCCATGCCGGGAAGAATAATCCAAAGTTTGAAAAAAGCAGGTACTTCCAATCCGGTTTTTGTTTTAGATGAAATCGATAAATTGTCCAATAGCCACCAAGGCGATCCGTCTTCAGCATTGTTGGAGGTTTTAGATCCGGAACAAAACAAAGAGTTCTACGATAATTTCCTGGAAATGGGTTACGACCTGTCGAAGGTAATGTTCATAGCAACTTCTAACAATATGGCCACCATTCAACCGGCCTTGAAAGACCG
>NZ_CAMLRU010000220.1 GCF_946482535.1 uncultured Flavobacterium sp. | reverse complement strand
ATGACGGAGTTTACGGCTTTGATACTTCCGGTATTGAAGCTGCAGTGCTCAATGGCCAAACCGGTGTCAATGTCAAATATTTCAGGGCTAACGGAACTCAGATTTTACCCTTTACCAATCCGTATAATGTAACGGGAAGTGAAACCATTACCATCAGAGTCAGCAATAATACTACACAAACCGGTGGCCAACCTTGTTATGATGAAGTAACGCTGCAATTCATTGTAGATGATTTACCTGAAGCTTTTGCCATACCGACTAACTTAACAACCACTTGTGATGATGAAGCCATTGCTATTGACCAAGATGGTTATTTTGACTTTGATACTTCCTCTTTTTTAAACACCATTTTAGGTTCGCAAACGGGAATGAATGTCTATTATTATGACCAAAATAACGTACTGATTTCTAGTTCAACTCCTAATCAACTCCCAAATCCGTTCAGAACCCAAACCCAAAATGTGAGAGTGGTGGTGGAAAACCCTATCAACGCCGATTGTTTTGCTGAGATTACCATTCCGTTTGTGGTTAATCCGACACCTAAAATAGACCAAGAAGAAACCATCATTATTTGTCTTCCTGACACTGAAGCCTTGATTGATGCCGGAATTTTAGATGGTACACCTGCCGGTAATTATACTTTCCAGTGGTATGAAAATAATATTTTGATGCCGGGACAAACTAGCCCGTCTATAACGGTAAATACACCCGGACTTTACAGTGTTGAAGTGACCAACATTTTCAACTGTACTAATACCAGAAACATTACGGTGGTTGGTTCTGAAATTGCTACTATCCAACAAATTGATGTGGTGGATTTGAGTGATATCAATTCGATTATGGTTAATGTCACCGGTTTGGGGACTTACGAATATGCTATAGATGATGTTAACGGACCTTACCAAGAAAGCAGTTTCTTCAACAATGTTCCCATTGGTTTTCACGAATTGTATGTGAGAGACCAAAACGGTTGTGGATCGATTGGTCCTATTTTGGTACCGGTTTTGGGTATTCCGAAATATTTTACGCCTAACGGTGACGGTTTTCATGATTATTGGAATGTAAAAGGCGTTAGTGCCTTGTACAATTACCGCTCCACCATTTATATTTTTGACCGCTACGGAAAATTACTGAAACAAATCGGAACCACCAGTGCCGGTTGGGATGGCACTTATAACGGACAACCGATGCCGGCGGATGATTATTGGTATTCCATTGAATTTGAAGACGGTCGCAGTGCCAAAGGACATTTTACTTTAAAACGATAGTGTTTATGAAAACCAAGTTAACCTTTATAATGATCGTTTTTTGCTCACTGCTCGAGGCGCAAAACATCAAAGTGACTAAGGGCAAAGTACAACGGTTTGAAAACTTTAAGTCGCAATATATTGACGCTCGAAATGTGGATGTTTGGTTGCCTAATGATTATTCCGATAAAGAAAAATATGCGGTTTTGTATATGCACGATGGGCAAATGCTTTTTGATGCCGAAACCACTTGGAACAAACAAGCTTGGGAAGTGGATGAAGTAGCCGGAAAATTAAATGCCGAAGGGAAAGTCAAAAAGTTTATTGTAGTAGGTATTTGGAACATCCAATTAAAACGCCATCCCGAATACTTTCCTCAAAAGCCTTATGAAAGTTTGACTGAAGCACAAAGAGATACCATAACTGCCCAATTGCAAAAAGCAGGTAGAACTAAAGCAGTCTTCAAGCCTTACTCGGATTTGTATTTGAAGTTTTTAGTAACCGAATTGAAACCATTTATCGACAAAACCTTTTCGACGCTGACTGATAAGGACAATACTTTTATTGCGGGTTCGAGCATGGGTGGTTTGATTTCGCTGTATGCCATTTGTGAATATCCTGAGGTTTTTGGTGCGGCGGCTTGTATCTCAACGCATTGGCCGGGCATTTTTGCGGTGGAAAATAATCCTATTCCAGAGGCTTTTTATGCTTATATGAGAAAGAAATTACCTAATCCAAAGACCAACCGAATTTACTTTGATTATGGCGACCAAACTTTGGATGCTTTGTATCCGCCATTGCAAAAAAGAGCCGATGTCGTAATGGCAAAAAAAGGGTTTTCTTCGGAAAATTGGACTACACAATTCTTTCCCGGAAAAAATCATTCGGAGGAAGCTTGGGCAGAAAGACTCGAAATTCCGTTACTGTTCTTATTGAAAAAGTAAACCCTAGCCCCGATTGCAGCCGGCTACCGTGTAGCGTGGAAAGCGGGAAACAGCTCCTAAAAAAAATCCCAAACTCACTAATTGGAATTTGGGATTTAAAAATTGTTATTTAAAATTGATTACATCTTGAAACGTTTTCTGTCGTTTTCGTTCAAGTAGATTTTACGCAAACGCAATGATTTTGGCGTTACCTCTACGTATTCATCTTTTTGAATGTACTCTAAAGCTTCTTCCAAAGAGAACTTGATAGCCGGAACGATTTTGTTTTTATCGTCGGCACCGGCAGAACGGAAGTTGGTTAACTGTTTGGTTTTGGTGATATTGATGGTCATATCATCGCCACGAGAGTTTTCACCAACCACTTGTCCTTCGTAGATATCTTCGTTTGGATCAACGAAAAACTTACCTCTGTCTTGTAATTTATTGATGGAATATGGAATGGCTTTTCCGTTTTCCATAGAGATTAATGAACCGTTGATACGGCCTGCGATTTCACCTTTTAAGGGTTCGTAACCAATGAAACGGTGTGCCATGATGGCTTCACCAGCCGTTGCAGTTAGTAACTGATTTCTCAATCCGATAATTCCGCGAGATGGGATATTGAATTTGATAATCATACGTTCACCTTTACCTTCCATAGATAGCATTTCGCCTTTACGTACCGAAACAAACTCTACCGCTCTTCCGGATACGTGTTCCGGTAAGTCGATGGTTAATTCTTCGATGGGTTCACATTTTACGCCGTCAATTTCTTTGATAATTACTTGTGGTTGCCCGATTTGCAATTCATAACCTTCTCTTCTCATGGTTTCGATTAAAACCGATAAGTGAAGAACGCCACGACCGAATACCATGAATTTATCGGCAGAATCTGTATCGGCAACTCTTAATGCTAAGTTTTTCTCTAATTCTTTGGCCAAACGGTCTTTGATATGACGCGAAGTCACAAATTTTCCTTCTTTACCAAAGAACGGTGAATCGTTGATGGTGAACAACATACTCATGGTTGGCTCATCGATAGCGATGGTTTGCAAAGCTTCAGGATTTTCGAAATCGGCAACTGTATCACCAATTTCAAAACCTTCGATTCCAACAATAGCACAAATATCTCCGGCTACCACACTTTCTACTTTTTTACGGCCCAAACCTTCAAAAGTATGTAGTTCTTTAATTCTTGATTTGATGATTTTACCATCTCTTTTTACCAAAGAAATCGGCATTCCTTCTTTTAAAACACCTCTTTCTAAACGACCGATGGCGATACGACCGGTGAAAGAAGAGAAATCTAAAGAAGTGATCAGCATTTGTGGTGTTCCTTCAGCCACTTTTGGAGCCGGAACGTGTTCAACCACCATGTCCAATAAAGGCTCGATGTTAGTCGTAACATTTTCCCAGTGGTCTGACATCCAATTATTTTTAGCAGAACCGTAAACCGTTGGGAAATCCAACTGCCATTCTTCAGCGCCTAATTCAAACATTAAATCGAAAACTTTTT
>NZ_CAMLRU010000219.1 GCF_946482535.1 uncultured Flavobacterium sp. | reverse complement strand
CTCATATAAGAGTAGAAGAATGCCCATATAACAAGAATAATTATAAAACTGATTGTATTATTGTTAGAGAAGGTCTTGGTTGTATTCATAAGTTTTATTCTGAGAAGTAAGTTTGAATAGTAAATAATATAGCTAATCAGATACAACCATTTCAAATAATATTTTTGAAAACGAAAACTTTAAGTCTATTAAGATATTTTATCATGTCCGTGATGACGGCACCAATGACTACACTGAAAAGACTTATGAAATATCACGTCATTTCAAAGACAAAGGAATGATGAGAAAAAAGATAGTGCCTTTAGATTATTCTAGACCTATGCCACAACCAATTATAAATAAACAAAGTTTATAAAGCAATAATTTAAAAAGTCAATTAATGAAATTTGGTTTCCGAATTCCTTCCATTACTAAAAGAATAGCGGCACGCACCTCGCCGGCACGATTTATTCGTCAGAATATGGGGTTGAAAGCACCCAGAGGCATGGGCTGGGTAACCAACCCGAAAAGGTTTATGTATAACAAGGTATATAACAAAACGTCTCGGGGTTGTTTGGTGAGTTTACTTTTTATTATGATTGTTCCGTTGATGGCGGTAGTTTGGTGGTTGATGACTTAAGCTTCTCGATACTTTTTTGGCTACGCCCAAAAAACTCGAAGTGACGGTCTTGCCATATATTAAATAGTATTTGCTACCAGAACAGCCTATGGAAAACTGCTCCGGAGCAAATACACCACAATTATATTATCTGAAGCAGGTCCAATCAGTCCTATCTGCTTTTTCTAAATTATTTTTCCAATGCAAGGGTTGTAAGTTGTTGAAGTCATCATTTCCTCCCATTGCTACCGGGTAAATATGGTCAATTTCCCAACCGTAAAGGCTGTCTCTTTCGCCAAAGTCGGAGTAACGCATCGCAAACCCACAAACATCTCGTCGCCATTCTTTGGGATCAAAGTTGGGGTCGACTTTGCCTTTTTCCCATACCCGACTTTTAGTTTCTTCTGACCAATTGTTTCCGTGATTATCGGTATTTCTGTTTCTCGACATAATTATTGCTTTTGACGAATCAAACTTAAGCCCAATAAAAATCTTTTCTTTACGGAAAACCGTAAAGTGAGCCACAAAAAAATAAGGGAAAGTTTAAGCTATGCCTAAGTCTTTGGCAATGGCAATGAGGTGCACCGTGTTATTGGCTCTGAAATGATCTTTGAGTTTGCTGATTCTTTTTTCGATGGTGCTTTTGCTGTTGGGGGTAATGCCCAACTGCTTGAAGTGACTTCCGAGCTCGTCTTGGGTAATCCCTACGGAAAGTTGTTTGATAATTTGCACGTCAAAGTTGTCTATTTCGCCGCTGTCTTTTTCATTCAAAATATGCTGCAGATGGGGCGATAAATAACGGCTGTCATTTTCGGCGGTGACCATAATGGCTATCTTTAGTTGGCTAAGGCTGTTTCTCCCTTTTTGAACATAAGCATTGACACCGATTTCATCTAAGAGCGTTCTGATTTTAAACCCCTTATCTTCTATAGAGTAGACTATTATTTTAAGATTGCGCTGGAGGTCTCTTATTTTGGCAATGGCTTCTTCTCCTGATTGGAGCGTGACTTGTCTGTGGTCTTGTTCAAATGACAAATCGGAGATGAAAAGGTCATAAGGGTCGTTGTCTGCGATGGCCTTCTTTATTTTTAAATAAGCATCGTCACAGTATTTCACATGGTCTATGACCGCAATCCCCATTTCGCTTAGGGTTTGCACCACAGCCAGGTTGATACTGTCAATGTCTTCCGCTATTAAAACTTTCTTAAACATAGTTCACTTACTTTGGGATTTGAATGGTAATTCTGAAACCTTTGGTTGTTTGAGGGTCAAAGGTAAAGGTTCCTTTTACAGCTCGAATACGGTTTTCCGCATTTTGAAGTCCTTTTCTTGAAAATTCTTCGGGGTTAACTCCCTTACCGTTATCGGAATACCTAATTTCCAACTGTTGTAATTTGTAGTCAAACCCAATCACCACAAGGCTGGCTTCACTGTGCTTTTTCATATTGACCATGAGTTCCTGAAGCACGCGATAGAGCGCTATTTTTTTATCGGGTGCTATTTTCGCCCAAGGCACCGCACTCATTTCTTTGGTGATGATGTTTACCTGATGGCTGTTATAGCTCGAGAGCATTTCTTTGAGTTCACTTTCGAACCTTTCGCCGGTTTCTATGGTGCTGTTTTCTCTTGAAATGTTTCGGGTGCGAAGGTAAATTTGATCGAGGTTATCCAACAACGTTTCTTTTTTATCATGGTTTTCCAGATTTTGGGTTTCCACAAAGGTCATCACATTGTAAACATCGTTGGCCAATTCATCGTGTAGCTTTTTGGAGATACGCGTTTCCGTATCATAGGAAATCGTTTTTAACTTGTTTCGGTTTCGGGTTCTGATTAAAAAGTAAGACAAGATACTCAACACCACTGCCGATAAAAACAGAATAAAGTAAAGTTGTTTTTGCCCTTTGTGGATTTCAACATTCTTGAGTGCTGTGGTGGCATCATACTTTATTTTGGCAAACTGGTTTTTTGCCGCGCTTCTGGCCAAGGTGATGCTGTCATTTAATTTAAAAAACTGAGCCGAATAGTTTTGGGCAACGGTAGGTTCGCTATTTTCAATAAGCCATTTCAACGCTTCTAACTGATCATCGGGGCTGTTGATTTTTTGGGCAAAAGTCAGTGCTGCCAGTGCCTTTTCATTGGCCAGGCTTTTATTGGTATTCTTATAATATTCCGACAGGTGAATGTTAGACGCTATAAGTCCGAAATTATCCCGGAGGCTGTCTCTCAGCTGTAATGATTTTGATAAATGGGGATAAGCTTCAGCATCCGCCAATTGAAATTGGGCATAGCCAAGATTGTCTAATACTCTGGCGAATTCAATCTTGTTGTTCTTTAAGTCGGCATTGTGCAAAAGCGGTTTTAATTTATCAATGGCTTTTTTGTATTGCTTTTGTTCCAAATAAATCAGTCCGATATTGTTTTGGGCAATGGCTTTGGATGAAGCGTCTTGGAAAGTAGTATAGGCTTTTTGGTAATATTCTAAAGCGCCGGCAAAGTTTTTCTGCTTGTCATAGCTAACTGCCAGCATGTTGTAGAAATAAGGTTTATATACCGTGCCTTTGTAATTGGCCAATGCCTCGGTTATGGTTTCTTCCGAACCAAAATAGTCTCCAACATATTGCTGAATGGTAGCCATTTGAAGTAAGGCATACCCATACTCCTCGCCTGATTTATTTTGGCACTTATCCTTGGCTTGGTTGTAAAAATAATAGGCGCTGTCCAGTTGCACTTTTTTGTAAAAAGCAGTATCTCCTTTAGTTTTAAAGTTTGCATATTCCTCATATTCTTGATTGGAAATAGAGTCATTACAGGAAACTAAAATCCCGAGGGTTAGAAAAAACAAAATCGGAGAAAGTAACTTTTTTCGTATCATTCTTCGAAGTTATTAAAAATTTTCACATAAATAAAAACATTATAGTTTAGTAACCTTTTACAGCGTTATCTATTTCAGAAAGTTTAGAGGAGAACCCGAAGAACCTGAAAGAGAACAGCCATAAAATCAATATCTTTACCACACTAAGTATTTAATCGCCATGGAAAATACCCTTTTTACCTTCAGACCACTAACCTATGAAGAGTTTCAAACGCTGGTGCAATGGGCCGCTTTGGAAG
>NZ_CAMLRU010000218.1 GCF_946482535.1 uncultured Flavobacterium sp. | reverse complement strand
GAGGTGATTTTGAAAATAAAGCGGCTTTTATATCCTTATTGAAATCAAGCTTAAAACAAGAGCCGAGTTAATTGCCGCTTTTGTCAACGCATCAACCTTAATAATAGTAGCCTTTATTTTGATTTATGGTGCGATAGAAAGATTTATCAATCCGCATCCAATCGTATCCGGTTTAGTAATATGGTTGGCCTTGTTAGGAATTGTGGTCAATGGGTTGTCGGTTATTTTTCTCCGAAAAGATGCCGAGCACAATCTCAATATGAAATCGGCTTATTTGCATTTGTTAACCGATATGATGGCTTCCGTGGCGGTTTTGGTTGGCGGTTTGTTAATGAAATTTTACGGTTGGTTTTGGGTCGATAGCGTGATGACCATAGCTATTGCGGTTTATTTAATTGTAGTCGGAGCCAAGTTACTGATTGATTCCACCAAAATGTTAATGTTATTCACGCCTGATTTTATCGATATCAAAGAATTGGTTAGAGAAGTACACAAAATTCCCGGAGTCAAAAAGTTACACCATATTCACGTTTGGCATCTCAATGATGAAGAGTTACATCTGGAAGCCCATTTAGATTGTTCGGAAGACCTTAAAATGAGTGAATTCAATGTATTATTACATGAGATAGAACAAGTGTTATTTCTAAAATTCAACATCAATCACATCAATATCCAACCCGAATTCAGAAAGGAAGATTCCAAAGATTTTATAGTTCAAGACTAATATGAGCGTACTTAATTTAAATAAGATACAAGCTATTTTAAAGAATAGAGCAGCCAATTCACACAAAGGCAATCACGGACATGCCTTAATCATAGCCGGAAGCCAATCAAAAATGGGAGCCGCGATTATTGCCGCAAAATCGGCGCTTCGCGCCGGAGCCGGTTTGGTTACAGTCAATATTCCCAAAAAAGAACGCTTGGCTGTTTTTTCTTCAGTTCCTGAAGCCATGATTGAATTTAGAGAAGAAAGCACCAATTGGGAAAAACACAATGCTTTTGCCATCGGACCGGGTTTGGGAACCGACAAATCAACGGAAAGAAAAATGGAAATGGTCATGGAACAAGCCATATGTCCCGGCGTTTTTGATGCTGATGTTTTGAATTTGATGGCGAAAAAACAAGATTGGCTCAAAAAACTTCCGCAAAAATCAATCTTGACACCACACGAAAAAGAGTTTGACCGTTTGTTCGGAATTCATTTTTCTGCTGAAAAAAGACAACAAAAAGCCCTTGAAAAAGCGATTGAACTTAATAGTATTATCATTCTGAAAGGCCACAAAACCTTCATCACCGACGGAAAGCAAAGTTTTCAAAACACCACCGGAAATTCGGGTTTGGCCAAAGGCGGTTCGGGTGACGCGTTAACCGGAATCATTACCGCTTTTTTAGCCCAAGGATACGAACCTATTAACGCAGCATGTTTGGGCGTTTATCTTCACGGTTTAGCCGCCGATATTACCTTGGAAACCCAAAGCGAAGAAAGCATGTTGATAACCGATGTGATTGAAAATCTAGGCAAAGCATTTCAAAAAATCCGAGCTAAGGATGAAGGGCTTTCCAAAAAAGGATAAAACTTGCCACGATAAAAACGAACACCGGAATACCGGCCAAGAGGTTTAAGTTTCGCTTTAGCTTTAAGGATTTTTGGTGAAACAAGTAACTTTCACCCAACAAAAAAACCGACCATAAAAATAAACCGGTGTAAATACTCAAAGCATAGGCAAGATAAAACTCCTCAAAATCAAGGAAGAAAAAGATACTGCCCAAACAAAGTAGCACCAACAGTAGAATTCGCAGGAAAAAATATTTTATCATTGCATGGATTTAGCCCAAAAATACAAAAATGACTAACATACAATTTATACAAAATCAGATTTCCGCTTCGCCCAAAAACATTGAAGCCACTTTACAATTGCTGTCGGAAGATTGTACCATTCCCTTTATTTCTCGATACCGGAAAGACCAAACCGGCAACTTAGACGAAGTGGTTATCGAAAATATCGCCAAACTCTCCAAACAATTCGAGGAGATTGTAAAACGAAAAGACAGCATTTTAAAATCGATTGAAGAGCAAGGGCAACTGACTTCGGATTTGAAAAGTAAAATTGAAAACAGCTTCGATTTGCAAGAGATTGAGGATTTGTATTTGCCTTATAAAAAGAAGAAAAAAACCAAAGCCGATGTCGCCAGAGAAAATGGTTTAGAACCTTTAGCCAAAATCATCATGGCGCAAAATTCGGATGATATTGAATTTATAGCTTCCAAATATTTAAACGCCAAAGTGCCTAATGAAGACGAAGCCCTACAAGGCGCAAGAGATATAATTGCCGAATGGATTAACGAGAATATTTACATCCGAAAAAATCTCCGCCGGATGTTTCAAAGAAAAGCGGTTGTGGAAACCAAAGTGGTCAAATCCAAAAAAGACGCCGAAGCCGCTCAAAAATTCTCTCAGTATTTCGATTGGGCTGAACCGATTTCCAAAGCGCCATCGCATAGATTATTAGCCATGATGCGCGCCGAAGCCGAAGGGTTTGTCAAATTGAATGTCGAAATCGAGAAAGAAGAAGCGCTGGAATTCATTGAAAACAACACCATAAAAAACAACCGAGAAACGGCAGACCAATTGCGTTTGGCCATCAAAGACAGTTACAAACGTTTGCTCGAACCGGCCATTGCTAACGAGACTTTACAAGAAGCCAAAGCCAAAGCCGATGCCAAAGCCATTGAAGTGTTTGCCGGCAATTTAGGCCAACTTTTATTAGCGCCGCCATTGGGAGAAAAGCGAATTTTAGCCATTGATCCGGGTTATCGAAGTGGCTGTAAAGTGGTTTGTTTGGATGAAAAGGGAGATTTGTTATACAACGAAACCGTTTTTCCGCACCAACCGCAAAATGAAACTGCCATGGCGATGAAAAAAATCAAATCGATGGTTAATGCCTATAATATCGAGGCAATTTCCATCGGTAACGGAACGGCCTCGAGAGAAACGGAATTTTTTATTAAAAAGATTGCTTTTGACAAACCGGTACAAGTTTTTGTAGTTTCCGAAGCCGGTGCCTCTGTGTATTCCGTGAGTAAAATTGCGCGAGACGAATTCCCGAATTATGACGTAACGGTTCGTGGCTCGGTTTCCATTGGAAGGCGATTGTCTGATCCTTTGGCCGAATTGGTAAAAATCGATGCCAAATCCATAGGCGTAGGGCAATACCAACATGATGTTGACCAAACCAAACTCAAAGAAGAACTCGATACGGTTGTGGTTCGTTGTGTGAATTCGGTCGGAATAAATATCAATACAGCGAGTAAATCTTTACTGAGTTATGTTTCCGGAATTGGCGAAAAAATGGCCGAAAATATCGTGGCTTTCCGTTCCGAAAATGGGCCGTTTGAAGACCGAAAGCAACTCAAAAAAGTACCGCGCTTGGGTGACAAAGCTTACCAGCAAGCCGCTGCTTTTATCCGAATCAAAGACGGAAAAAATCCGTTAGACAATTCGGCCGTACATCCGGAAGCTTATCCGATAGTTGAAAAAATGGCCAAAGACTTAGGAGTAAAAACGACTGATTTAATTGGAAAGAAAGACAAAATCAGTTTAATCAAACCCGAAAGCTATATCACTGCTGAAATAGGTATTTTGGGTATCAAAGACATTTTAAAAGAACTCGAAAAACCCGGGCTAGACCCAAGAAAAGCCGCTAAAGTTTTCGAATTTGACGCCAATGTCAAAACCATC
>NZ_CAMLRU010000217.1 GCF_946482535.1 uncultured Flavobacterium sp. | reverse complement strand
AACAATCAGAGTTCTTGTCTAAACCAAGTGTTGAGTTATGAGGTTTTGGTGACCAACGTTCCTCCGAATGCCGGAAATAGCAACTCTTTAACCTATTGTGGCCGTCAAGGAACTATCGATTTGTTCTCGCTGTTGCAAGGAAATTATGACCAAGGCGGAGTTTGGGATGAAATGACTTCCAGCGGAACATTGGCAAATAATTTGTGGAATACCGGAAGTGTTCCTTACGGCAGTTATGAATTCAGATACCGTGTCGACGGAAGTTGTAATTCCTTTGACGAAGCTTTTATCAACATCACTCTTTATGAAATTCCTCAAATTCCGGTAGCCACTGCCGATAGTATCATTTGCGAAAGCGGAAGTATCCAACTTTATGCCACCACAGTCAGCGGCACTTACCAATGGACAGGACCAAACGGATTTACGGCCACCGAGCAAAACCCGATTCTATCAAATCTTTCGGCAGCTAATAACGGAACATATACCGTTTCTGCCAGTCAAAACGGCTGTCAGTCGGGCACCTCAAGTGTTGAGGTTTTGGTCAATGCTTTACCCCAATTTGAGTTAAGTCAGAATTGTATCGAAAATGATTATGTAGTTACCGCAACACCGGTCGCAAATTCTTTCGAGTCGTCAATGGCTACTTATGCTTGGACCGGACCAAACAATTTTACCGCAACCCAGAACCCAATTTTTATCACCGGTGGAGAAGTAGGACTTTATAATTTAACCCTAACGGATGTAAACGGTTGTACCACTTCTCAAGCGATAGAAGTAGTAAGAACTATTTGTTATATCCCTAATGTGATTACACCTAATGACGATTTTAGTAATGATAGTTTTAATTTGGCGGGATTTGAAGTCGACCGAATTGAAATTTACAATCGATGGGGGAGAAAAGTATATGAGAAAAATAACTACATCGATGAATGGCACGGCCAAAACATGAGCGGCGGAAGACTACCGGATTCAACGTATTATTACATTCTCAATCTCAGAACCGGAGAAAACAAAGTGGGCTGGGTGTTTTTAAGCGCAACACGATAGTTTATAATTCCTCTTTATTCTGTGCTTTTCTGATTTTTTTGAACAGATTAGACGAGTATACAAAATCGGTAATGGCTTCGTTATCGGTTTTGAAGATGTCTTTTTTGGTGCCTTCCCAAGCCAAAACACCTTCTTTTAAAAAGATAATTTTATCCCCGATTTCCATAACCGAGTTCATGTCGTGCGTATTGATTACGGTAGTAATATTGTATTCTAAAGTAATTTCGTGAATCAAATTGTCAATTACAATAGCTGTTTTTGGGTCGAGTCCCGAGTTCGGTTCGTCGCAAAAAAGATACTTCGGATTGTTCACAATCGCGCGCGCAATCGCCACACGCTTTTGCATTCCACCCGAAATCTCTGAAGGTTTTTTATGATTCGCATTGACGAGGTTCACGCGGTTAATCACAAAGTTCACACGTTCTTTAATCTCAGCAGCCGTTTTATTGGTAAACATTTTCAACGGAAAGCCAACATTTTCCTCTACCGTCATACTGTCAAAAAGCGCACTGCCTTGAAATACCATTCCTATTTCGGTTCTCAATTGTCGTTTTTCATCCGGTGTTAAATCGGAGTAAATTCTGCCGTCAAAGGAAATAGTGCCTTTATCGGGCGAATGTATACCCAACAAACTTTTGAGCAAAACCGTTTTACCCGAACCGCTTTGTCCGATAATTAAATTGGTTTTTCCGGCATCAAAAACGGTCGAAATCCCTTTTAATACCTTGCTTTCGCCAAATGACTTTTCTACATTTTTAACTTCAATCATTAGGTCAATAGTAATTGGGTTAATATATAATTGGCCAAAATAATGGTCACCGAAGTCCAAACAAATGATACGGTACTCGCTTTACCAACTTCCAAAGCGCCACCTTTCATATAATAGCCGTGAAACGAGGGAATCGTCGCCAATAACATGGCAAAGACAAAGGTTTTGATAAAAGCATAAGCAATGTGAAACGGAATAAACTCTTGCTGAATTCCTGTGATAAACTCGTTACTCGAAGCAAATCCGCCGTAAACCGAAGCAATCCAACCGCCAAAAACACCCAAAAACATCGAGATGCCAATCACAAACGGATACAGCAGCAAGGCAATAATTTTGGGAAAAATCAAATAGTTTAAAGAGTTTACACCCATCACTTCTAAAGCATCAATTTGCTCCGTAACTCGCATGGTTCCTATACTCGAGGTGATAAACGAACCCATTTTTCCCGCCATGATAATCGAGATAAATGTCGGGGCAAATTCCAAAATAACCGACTGTCTGGTCGCAAATCCGATGAGGTATTTCGGAATCAACGGATTGGTCAAGTTCAAAGCCGTTTGAATAGAAACAACGCCGCCCACGAAAAACGAAATAAAGCAAACAATCCCAAGCGAATCAATGATTAAATCATCAATTTCCTTAAAAATCAACTGCCGCATGGCCGACCATTTGGTTGGGTTGCGGAACACTTCTTTGAGCATCAGGAAATATTTCCCTATTTGGGATAAATAGCGAACGAGCATCATAGGCTTAAAATAATGTCAAAAATAAGCAGAAGTTATGAGTTATAAGTTATAAGTTATAAGTTTTATGGGCGTTACCCTTCGGGTCAGGCTTTCCGCGCTACATGGTAGCTTGCTCCAATCCTTAACGCAGCTTTCTTAGAACAATTTTTCTTTCATCTTTTTCCAACGGTAGCTTCGGATGAATTGCGCCTGTTCTTTGGTAACCAATAAGGGTTTCTTAGCCGATTGGGCTTTCCAAAAACCTTTGATGTAATCTAAGAAAAGTAAGGGTTTGCCTTTTCGCATGGCCAATTTCAAGGAAGCAATGGAAGTGATGAAAAAACCGTAACCCAAAGTATAAAAAGCTTCGCCTTGCTTATAGCGTGCGGTTTTGTTATAATTGGCGCCGGTTGGTTTTAAGTGTTTGACTTTTAAAGATTCATCGGTAACGACTTTCCAATTGTAAAATTTACAAAGCAATTCGTCCACAGTATCCCAACCCATAGCCGGTTTCAATCCGCCGATTTGTTCGAAAGTTGCTTTTCGGTAAGCTTTAAAAGCGCCGCGAATGTGGTCTTTGTCGGTCAAGTTTTCTAAAATCCAGTCGCCGTTTTTTTCGATATAAGCAAAGCCACCAACCATTCCGATTTGGTCATCCGATTGGAAATGTTTGATAATGGTTTCAAAATAATTCGGAGGAAAAATCAAATCAGCATCGGCTTTGACCATAATGTCATACTTGTCGTCTAAAGTTTCCAATCCTTTTTGAAAGGCCTGAATCACCTTGCTTCCGGGCAAATGAATCGCATCAGAGGTTTTGTTGACCAAAGAAATCCAAGGGTGTTTTTGGGCGAAAGCCAAAACAATTTCAGCCGTTTTATCGGTAGAATTGTCATTCACAATCACCGCTTTGGCAGGCAAAACCGTTTGAGCCGCCAATGAGTCCAACGTGAACTGCATAAAAGCTTCTTCGTTATACGCCGGAATGACGATGTAGTAGTTCATTACTTGATTTTTTCAGCGTAAACTAAGTAATAACGAGGCGTAATCCAACGCAATAAAGGACGGAAACCTAACTTCTTAACCGGATGGGTGAACTTTACGCGGTCGATAATTTTATAGCCTGTTTTTTCCAACAGCCAATCGAGTTGCCAGTCTTCAAATTCGTGGTAATGTCTGTCCCACATATCGGTTTTGCTGCGATAAGCCGGAGAAA
>NZ_CAMLRU010000216.1 GCF_946482535.1 uncultured Flavobacterium sp. | reverse complement strand
ATGTACAGTTGGGTTACACTTTAAACTCTTCACTTTCAGAAAGATTAGGCATATCCAAGTTTAGAGTTTATACTTCTGTAAACAATTTGTACACTTTTACTAAATACAGAGGATTTGATCCTGCGGCTTCCAATGGTTCTCCAATTGGTGGTGGAATTGATTACGGTTTCTATCCAACACCAAGAACTTTTATTGTTGGTCTTAATGTTAATTTTTAAAATACAGAAACATGAAAAATAAAATTTTTAAAGCAGTCATTGCCCTAGTAGTTGTTGCTGCAGTGAGTGTTTCTTGCTCAGATGAATTTGTCGATAGAGATCCTGTTTACTCTATTGATTCTGAAAATTACTTCAATTCTGAAGAAGATTATAATCAAGCCCTGATTGCTGCCTATGACATGCTTCAGGCCACTTATATCAATGTACTGATGGGAGAAATTGCCTCCGATAATACTTTGTCTGGAGGAGAGAGTGCCAACGACGTAATTGGTATACAGCAAGTGGATGAAATGATTCATACTCCGGCCAACAGTAATTTAAGAGATTTGTGGAATTGGATGTTTGCAGGTGTCAACAGAGCCAATTATATTTTAGAATTTAAAGATAAAACGGATTTTGAAGGCAAGGAGCAAATTATTGCAGAAGCTCGCTTTCTGAGAGCTTATTACCAATTTGAATTGGTAAAATGGTTTGGCGCCATTCCTTTAAAAGGAGATGAGCGTTTCAAATTAGGTGATGAGAAAACCATACCGCGTTCACCGGTTGAAGCTGTTTACGCTGCTATGGAAACCGATTTGATTTATGCGATAGACAACTTAGCAGCTGTAGCGCCTCAAACCGGCAGGGCTACTAAAGGTGCGGCACAAGCTTTATTGGGTAAAATTTATTTGTACCAAAATAAATTTGTGGATGCTGCTAATGTATTGCAAGATGTTATTGATTCTAATTCGTACAGTTTAGTAAACAATTATAACACCATTTTTGAAAACCTGGGAGAAAATGGCCCTGAATCAGTTTTTGAGGTTCAATATACTGACGGAGAAGGTGCCGGTTTTGGTTGCTTACAATGTAGTGAAGGAAATGTTGCTGTAGGTTTCAATGGAATTAGAAATTATGTTGGCCCATCATTCGATTCGGGTTACAGTTTTAATGTGCCGACCCAACAAGCTTATGATGCTTTCGAAGTGGGCGATAACAGAAGAGATGTTGCCATCTTAAATATTGTCACTTGGGCTGCTACCACTAATGCTTCTTACGGTACAGGCTACAAGCATACCGGATTTTTCAACAGAAAATACTTGCCGAGACAGGGTGACTTAAATATCGGGGATCAAAATTTAACCAATCCGAATAATTACAGAGCCATCCGTTATGCAGACGTTTTGCTAATGGCTGCTGAAGCTTACAATAGAGGCGGAATTGATGATAATGCTGCCAGATTGTATTTAAACCAAGTAAGAAGAAGAGCATTTGGCGACACTAATCATGATATCAGCGCATCAGGTGCCGCTTTGACCGATTTCATTTTGGCTGAAAGAAGGTATGAATTGATGGGAGAAGGTCACCGTTTCTTTGACTTAGTTAGAACCGGAAAAGCGTCTCAAGCCATAACGGGTTTCACAGCAAACAAAAACGAATTATTCCCGATTCCTATAGAAGAAATTCAATTCTCTAATGGTAATTGGCAGCAAAATACTGGATACTAAAAAAAAGAAATATGAAAAAAATAATTGTATTAATGAGTATAATTTTTCTGGGCACTCTTGTCGCGTGTTCAGAAGATAACAGCGATGTAAATCTTGACGATGTTGCTACACCTACAGGATTATCGGCTTTAATGAAAATCGCACAAGATAATTCCGGAAAGGTTACTATTTTGCCAAGAGGTGAAGGTGTTACTCGATACGAAGTTTATTTTGGAGACGGTACTGTTGAACCAGCTTATGTTAATCCGGGTAGCGCTGTGGAGCATGTTTATGAAGAAGGCGTATACCAAGTTAAAATTGTAGGGATGACCGTTAATGGTGAAAAATCTGAAGTGATGCAGCCACTTACGGTTTCTTTCTTGCCTCCAACTGATTTGCAAGTTACTATAGCCGGTGTACCGGGTAATAATTTGGCCATAACGGTACAAGCGAGTGCCAATTTGGAAACTTTTTTTCAAGTATACTTTGGAGAAACGGTAGGGGAAACACCGGTTGATTTTATGGAAGGCGAAACCATCACGCACACTTACAGCAACACAGGTACTTATGAAGTTAGAGTAGTGGCATTGAGTGGTGGATTAGCAACTACAGAGTTTATTCAAAATGTAGTCATTTCCAATCCGATTTTGTTACCAATTGATTTTGAATCGGCCACTTTAAATTATGCCTTTACCAACTTTGGCGGAGCTAACTCTACTGTGGTGGACAATCCTGATGTAAGTGCCGGAAACGGTAGTGCTAAAGTAGCCAGACTAAACAAAAGCAATGGTTCTGAAGTTTGGGCAGGTTCTTTCCTTGAATTGGGATCACCAATAGATTTTTCAACGCTTCAAAAAATTAAAATTAAATCATGGTCTCCTCAATCGGGGATTGTGGTTAAAATGAAATTGGAAAACTTAACCAATCCTAATATCAATACTGAAGTTGATGTTGTGAATACTGTTGCTAATGGTTGGGAAGAATTGGTTTTTGATTTTACCGGAGTGAATAACGGAAACAACTACCAAAGATTAGTCATTTTTTACAATTTCGGAAATAACGGAACCGGTTTGAATTATTATTTTGATGATATCCAATTGACCTCCGGTGCAGAGCAAGTGGCTTTGCCTTTAACATTCCAATCTTCAACTTTAACTTATACATTCACCAATTTTGGCGGAGCTGACACATCGGTAGTAAACAATCCTGATGCAACAGGAATCAATACTAGCACAAAAGTTGGTAAGTTAGTCAAAAGTGCCGGAGCTCAAGTATGGGCAGGTTCATTTATTGAATTAGGTAGTCCGATTAACTTCGCTACCCAACAAAAAATCAAAATGAAAGTTTGGTCACCACAAGCCGGAATTGTAGTAAAGCTTAAATTAGAAAACTTAGCAAATGCTAATATTAATACCGAATTAGATGCTACAACAACAGTAGCTAACGGTTGGGAAGAACTAACTTATGATTTTGCCGGTATCAATAATGCCAACAATTATCAAAGAGTTGTAGTATTCTTTAATTTCGGAAATCCGGGTAATGGCGCTACCTATTATTTTGACGACATCAGACTATCCAATTAATAAAATAATTATGAAAAATATACTATTAAATTTTGTTTCGATTTTTGCGCTGCTTCTGATGACCAGTTGTCAGGAGGACGAAAAATCATTTGGAGATTTAAAAACTCCTACTAACCTCGTGGTTGATTTTGACATTATCGGTCAAACTGCAGAAAATCCTGCCGGAGACGGTTCAGGAATCGTGAAATTTACTTCTACGGCAGACAATGCCATTTCATACAAATATATTTTTAGTGATGGGACTTCTGCCAATGCTCCGAGTGGTATCTATGAAAAACGATTTACCCAACCGGGCATAAATACGTATACCGTAACCATCATTGCTTCAGGAACAGGAGGAATTACTACAAACACCACTTTAGAATTAGAGGTAAGAAGTGATTTTGATGACCCAGTAGCTATTGAATACCTTACCGGAGGTACCGAAAAGCAATGGTATTGGGCCGCAGCCGAACCCGGACATTCAGGGGTTGGTCAAAATGACGGTAACGCCAC
>NZ_CAMLRU010000215.1 GCF_946482535.1 uncultured Flavobacterium sp. | reverse complement strand
ATTAATTTCTTTTTTTTATTTTAAATTTAAGAAATCCACAAGTCTTAAAAATGTATTAAAACACGAGTTAATTAAATAGTAAATCTATTTATTTACGCTATTTTTGTAGCACTTTTTAAAAAAATTATTCCAACTCATGGAAAAAAAAATATACTCTCTTTTATTCTCCACACGATTGATGGCTGTTTTGTTTCTTGGTTTTGCCGCAGCAATGGCAGCCGGAACGTTTATAGAAAGCGAATACAATACCGATACAGCCCGAATTTTAATCTACAACGCTTGGTGGTTTGAAGCCATCATGTTGTTTTTTATGATTAATTTCATTGGTAACATCAAACGATACCAACTGTACAAAAAAGAAAAATGGGCAACCCTTTTACTGCATTTGTCTTTCATCTTCATCATTGCCGGTGCTTTCATCACGCGTTACATCAGTTATGAAGGTATGATGCCCATCCGCGAAGGCGAAAGTTCCAAACAAGTGTATTCCGATCGCTGTTATCTAACCGCTCATGTTGACGGAAAATACAAAGGTGAAATGATGCGACGTATTTTTGAAAAACCTTTATTGCTTTCACCGGTTACTGAGAATCATTTTTCTATTAATGAAAAGTTTGCCGAGATTCCTTTTGAAATCGAATACCAAAATTTTGTCTTTGATGCTAAAGAAACCATCAGAGAAAATCCGAATGGCGATACCTATTTAAAGTTAGTCGAATCAGGCGATGGTACCCGACATGAACACATGCTCAAAGCCGGAGAAGTGCAAAACATCCACAATGTTCTATTTGCTTTAGACAAGCCAACTAAAGGCGCCATTAATATCGATACCAAAGCCAACACTATTACTTCACCATTTGATGGTCAGTTTATGAGAATGGCCGATAAAATGCAAGGCGAAGTAAAGAAAGATGTGGTTGAGCCGTTGATGTATCGTTCGTTGTACAACATGGGCGGCACGCAATTTGTAATTCCCGAATTGCCTAAAAAAGGGGTGAAGTCGTATGAATCCAGCGGCGATTTTAAAGCTAAATCGGGTGAAGATGCGCTTACCATTAAAGTAAAAACCGGCGGTCAGGAAAAGACAGTAACACTGGTTGGAGCCAAAGGTAAACAAGGTGAACCGATGTCCTTTAAACTGGGTGAGTTGGAATTCACCTTAAGTTATGGCAGCAAAATATATGATTTGCCTTTTAGTTTAAAACTCAATGATTTTATAGCCAAAAAATATCCGGGTACAGAAAAAAGGTATTCTTCTTTCGAAAGCAAAGTGACCGTTTTGGACAGCACCGAAAAATTTGATGCCCATATTTACATGAATCATATTCTTGATTACAAAGGATTCCGATTCTTTCAGGCCAATTTTGATCCGGATGAAAAAGGAACAGTACTTTCGGTTAACCACGATTTTTGGGGCACAACGGTTACCTATATCGGTTACTTTTTATTGTTCTTTAGCATGATGGCCATTTTGTTTGTAAAACACACCCGTTTTGACGACTTAAAACGAAAACTGGAAAATGTAAAACGCAAGAAAGCCAAGTTGACTACTGTTTTGGTATTGCTGTTTTCACTAAACGGTTTAGCCCAAGAACATGGCAGTCACCAAAATGCAATGCCTACGCAAAAACAAATCGATTCTATTCTCAACAAATACAAAGTTTCCGAAAAACATGCCGCACAGTTTGGCCGATTGGTCATTCAGGATGAAGGCGGAAGAATGAAACCTATCAACACGTTTTCTTCTGAATTGTTGCGTAAAGTAAGCAAAAGTGATACTTACAAAGGCATGAATTCGGACCAAGTGTTTTTGTCAATGACACAATTTCCAACCGTTTGGTTTGAAACACCGCTCATTTATATTAAAAAAGGAAACGACAGCATTCGCAAAATCATCGGTATCAAACCCGAAGACAAATATGCTTCTTTTCACGCCTTTTTCGATAAAGATTGGAATTACAAATTATCGCCTTATTTGGAGAAAGCCTATAAAGCCACCATTCCGAGCCAGTTTGAAAAAGACTTTATCGAAACCGATAAAAAAGTAAACTTACTGAATTCGGCCTTGAGCGGAAAAATACTAAAAATATTTCCGGTTCCGAATGATGCCAATAATAAATGGGTTTCGTTTTTAGAAGCCAATCATACTACAGGAACGGCTTTAGATACTATCAAAGGCGCCTTGCCGGTTTATCTTGATGCTTTAACGAAAGCCGTAGCCACAGATGATTATACCCGAGCCAATACTTTTTTGGTCGGCATGGAAGATTATCAAAAAATCTACGGAAAAGCCGTTCGCCCATCGGATGATAAAATTGATTCGGAGATTTTGTATAACAAATACGATGTGTTTAAAAACCTCTTTTGGTTGTACATGATGACCGGTTGTTTGATGTTGGTTTTAGTAATCGTCAACATCTTTTTTGATAGTAAGATTTTAAAATTTACAGTCAACGGATTTCATATTCTCATAGGTTTGTTATTTGGTATTCATACTTTAGGTTTGATTGCACGCTGGTATATTTCAGGACATGCACCTTGGAGTGATGCTTATGAAAGTATGATTTATGTGGCTTGGGCTACGATGTTCTTTACTTTGGCTTTTGACCGAAAATCTAAATTAACCGTAGCTTCCGGAACTTTTGTGGCTTCGATGATTTTGATGATTGCACATTGGAACTGGATGGATCCGGCGATTGCCAATTTGCAACCGGTATTAAATTCCTATTGGTTGATGATACACGTAGCTGTGATTGTGGCCAGTTACGGTCCGTTTACTTTAGCGATGGTATTGGGAATTGTATCTTTATTGTTGATGTTGTTTATCAATGAAAAGAACAAAACCAAAATGGAACTCAACATCAAAGAAATCACTTATATCAACGAGATGGCTTTGACTATTGGTTTGGTGATGTTAACTATCGGAAACTTTTTAGGCGGTCAATGGGCGAATGAGAGTTGGGGAAGATATTGGGGTTGGGATCCTAAAGAAACTTGGGCTTTGATCAGTATTATGATTTATGCCTTTGTAATTCACGCTCGATTTGTGCCGGCCTTGCGCAATAAATGGGTTTACAATGTAATGTCGGTATTGGCGTTTTATTCCATTATGATGACTTATTTTGGAGTGAATTTCTACTTAACCGGTTTGCATTCTTATGCTAGCGGAGATAAAGTGGTTACGCCTTCGTTTGTATATTATTCTGTTGCCTTTATCTTTATTTTGGCCACATTGTCTTACTTCAAATACAGAAAGTATTTAAAAAAATAAGGGTTCATTTGTTCCCAAATAAAAAGTCCTCTGGTTTTTGACAAGAGGACTTTTTTTTATGATTATAGTTTAAATTATACTTTCCCTAAAGTATACAATTTCTCTAATGTAGGCGATTTGCTTCCTCCCGCGGGTTCTAAAGTAATTCCGAAAGCTTCGGCTCCGGCATTGTTATCCACTTTAAAGATAGAATTGTCTGCCGTAAAGTTTTCTAATAAACCAATGCTGGTTGGGGTTAAAGGTTCTAGTTTTAAAGCCCAAACTTGGTACACCATGCCTTCAGGTGGTTCCGGTAAACCGGCAGCGTCAACATAAACTACGGCTTGCTCTTTGTTCCAATAAACTTTGGCTGAAGCGGTTGGGTCTATGGCTTGTCCGCCCAATTGGATTACCGACGTTTTAGTGTCTCTAATCACATTCAAAACTGTGGTAGTTTCCTTGTTTTTCAATTCTAAACCAACCACCGTTTCTTGTAATGTGTTCTTTTGTAGCTCTAC
>NZ_CAMLRU010000214.1 GCF_946482535.1 uncultured Flavobacterium sp. | reverse complement strand
CCAGGACCCCAACATTAAAAGTGTTGTGCTCTACCAACTGAGCTATCGAGTCTTTTTCTTTTCTTGAATGCGGGTGCAAATATAAGACCTTATTATTTATATTTCAAAGCAATTTTATTATAAATTTGCCTTTTTTTGGGAAAGGGTCATAATGGCTTAATTTATAAGGTTTTATTGCGATGCAGAAAATTATTTTAGTAGGGTATATGGCGGTCGGAAAGTCTACTATCGGCAAAATATTGGCTGAAAAAAGACAAATGAAGTGGGTAGATTTAGACAAAATAATTGAAAACAACGCAAAACTATCAGTATCTGAAATTTTTAAAGCCAAAGGAGAGATTTACTTCAGAAAGCAAGAACACCTCGAGTTTCAAAAACTAATAAACAGTAAGGAAGCGTTAATTATCAGTACCGGAGGCGGAACACCTTGCTATGCTAACAACCATTTATTTCTCAATGGTGATGAGGTGATTTCAATTTACCTTAATGCAAGTATAGACCAACTTTACAATCGACTTAAAGAGAATACCGAGGCAAGACCCTTGGTGGCCAATCAATCAGAGGAGGAACTCAAAGAATTTATTGCAAAAAACTTGTTTGACCGAAGCTATTATTACAATCAGGCGACTTTCAAAATCAATACAGACGGAAAGACCCCCGAAGAAATAGTGGCTGAAATAGAAGTCGTATTAAACTAAGTAAGCGTAGTTATTGTTGTCTTCAAAAACTACATGTACATGCTCTTTCGATGAAGTAGAAAGGGAAATGCCTTTAAAATCAGCTTTGACCGGATATTTTTTGTGGTTTCGATCAATTAGGACTACCGTTTTGAATTTCTTAATAGGCACTTCCAAAAAATGTTTCACACCATACACCAAAGTCGTTCCGGAGTTGAGGACGTCATCCACCAAAACCAAATTTTTACCGCTGTAAGTTTCTTTGCCTATAGAGGTTGTAATAGGATTAAAGGGGTTTTGTTTGTCGATTTTTACCTCACACAAAACAATTTTAATGTCGGAGATTTGGGTTAAAACAACACTGATTTTTTCAGTCAAAATATACCCGTTGTTGGCTATACCGGCTAAGACTATTACTTGTTCATCGGCAAAAGTTTCGTATATCTGATAAGCGATACGTCTTATTTTATGTTCTATTTCCTGATGTTGAAGAATGATATTGTGCCCCATGGTTGTATTTTTTTCAAAGATAGAAAACACTTTGTTTTTTCAGGAACTTTATTTCAAAATTAAGCTTATCAAATTCTGTTTCAATTTTTCAACGGTTAATTTCAATCGTTAAGCGGATATCTTTTAATTGATTAAACCTACATACTGCCCATAATTGGTTGTTATTTATCTATTATATAAGAATTGTATTAATGTAATATTGTGAGATGTCGATACTTTTTAACACTTTGACGATTTCTTTCAAAAATTAGATTTATAAACTTTTTTTTTTAAAGATTTCCTATAAATTTACGTTTCCTGAAATGGAAATCAGCCTCTTTAATTATTTAAAATCAAACAATTAAAGTATACATTTCCTCTCAGAAAATATAGCCTTGAATCAAAAGACAAATATGAATACCACCTTTAACAAAGAAAATATTTTCTCTGTAAAAAAGCAGCTGTGTGCTTTTTTTACGGCATTGTTTCTTGTTGTTGTATCCAAAGGTTATTCACAAGTTAGTACTTATGGTTTTACAGAAGCAGTTACTACTTACACTGCACTAACGACTCCTACAGTAGCCTATGCTATTCCATGGGATGATCATACTTCAGGAGCTGCTCACCAAGCCAGCATCGGGTTTAATTTTACTTATAACGGTCAAACACAAACGCAATGTTTTATCAGTCCTAACGGATTTATTTCCTTTGGCGTACAACCTTTGCCAACAACTTATTTGCCATTGAGTGTGGCCACAGTCTTTACCGGAGGCGGAACCATCAGCGCACTCGGAATGGATTTAATTTCAACTACAGATGATATCGTTTACAAAACCATAGGTACTGCACCGAACAGGGTTTTTGTAGTGCAATGGACCAATGTCAGAAGAAAAGCCCTTACCGGAAACTTCAATTTCCAAATCCGATTGGTTGAAACTTCCAATACCATAGAGATTTCCTACGGAGTTTGTGCTCCCGACGATGTTACGGTGCTCAATGCCCAAGTGGGTTTAAGAGGGGTAACCAATGATTTTTTGCAAGGAGAAGTCAACAACAGATTACAAACCGGAACCAATACCAACAGCACTTGGCTGGGCAAAACAACAGTCGGAATTGCCAACTCAAGTACGGTAAGAACCAGTGTTACCGAATATCCTAACAGTGGTTTAAAATATACTTATACCCCGGCACCGACTTGTGTAACCCCAACAGGTGCTCCGTCAGCATTGGTAGTTGGAGGTACTGCTGTTAATGCCACCACTTTTTTAGGCAATAGTTTTACGGCGGCCAGTCCGGCTCCAACCAATTATTTGGTGTTGAGAAGTACGGTAAATGTGCCGCCAACCAGTGTTGAGGTGCCTAACCGAACTTATTACGCAATCAACAATATTATCGCCGGTACTTATACTGTAGTTAGTGTTTCTAATGCTACAACCTTTAACCAATCGGCATTAACCCCTAATACAACTTACTATTACTGGGTAATCCCATACAATGCCGGCTGTCTTGGCGGACCATATTACAACTTAAGCAATATGATTACCGCTTCAAAAACAACTTGTATTGCTGCGCCAACCGGAGTTGTAGCTTCTACTATCGAGGGCAATTCTTTTACCGCTTCTTGGTTACCGGTTACCGGTGCTACCAATTATTTACTCGATGTTTCAACCAATATTGGTTTTACCGCTATTTTGCCGGCTTACAACGGGGTGTCTACTGGCATAACAACCGATTATGTGGTTTCAGGATTAAGTCCGTTAACTACTTATTATTTCAGAGTGCGTGCTGTTGGAATCTCCTGTTCAATCAACAGTAGTGTGGTTACAGTGGCAACACCTTGTGGGGCATTCCCGATTCCATATTTTCAAAACTTTGATACTACGCCTATCAACACACTTCCCACTTGTTTTGTTGTAACAGATGATAATGAGGATTTTGTTTATTGGAAAGTACAAAATACCTCTTCGGCTTCCAATCCGAATTCAATGCACTTGGCTACCAACACTGTTGAAGACAGTGACGATTGGTTTTTTACGGCCGGATTAGATTTAACTGCCGGAGTCACTTATCGTTTGCGATTCAAATACAATACGCTCAGCGCGGGTTCTTATGTCGAAAATCTCAGAGTTCGTTTAGGTACCGGACAGTCCGCGCTTTTAATGAATAATACCATATTGGATTTATCCAGTATCATCAATACGGTTTATCAAACCGCTACGGTCGATTTTACTCCGGTTACTAATGATATCTTCTATATTGGTTTCCAAGGCTACAGTTTTGCCAATCAGAGTAAAATTATGATTGACGATATCAGCGTCATTGTATCGCCAACTTGCTTTGAGCCGACTAACTTAATTGTCAATACTGTCGGAAGTACCACTGTTGGGATTTCTTGGGATGCTTCTTCGCCTCAACCAAGCAACGGCTACGAATATTATGTGAGCACTTCTAATGTTACGCCGAGTGGTTCCGTAACGCCGACCGGTTCGGTTGGTTTCGGTATTACAACCGCCACTATTAGCGGTTTAACACCGGCAACCCTATACTATGTTTGGGTTCGCGGAAAATGTGACGGTACCGACAGAAGTGTATGGAGCAACATTGAAACATTCAGTACCGATTGTGCTAC
>NZ_CAMLRU010000213.1 GCF_946482535.1 uncultured Flavobacterium sp. | reverse complement strand
GTAAACCTCGGTCTGTACTCAGACGAGCTATTATACTATGGCACAGCCGACGAAAACGTATCTCATATTTTCAACAATAGCCTAATGGCATCCAATCCAACCGCAAGGCAATTCTGGAATGATGGCTACCATCAAATTTATTGCGCCAATGCGGTTATAGAAGGCTGTCTGCAATCGGTTAAGCTTTCGGAATCAGATAAAAATCTGTTTATTGGCGAAGCACTTTTTATAAGAGGGCTGGTACATTTTTATTTGGTAAATGTCTTTAACGATGTGCCTTACATTACCACTACAGATTATCAGCAAAATCGTTTAGCGACGCGTATTTCAAAAGCACAGGTGTACGAGCAGGTAGTTTCAGATTTACTTCAGGCTATAGAACTCTTACCGCAGAGTTACCTAACACCGGAGCGCGTTCGCCCAAATAAAGCCACGGCAAAAGCATTACTGGCTAGAGTATTTTTATATCAGGAAAATTGGCTGCTTGCCGAAACCATGGCAACAGAAGTTATCGATAATCCAGATTATGTTTGGGAGCCGGATTTAGATAGAATCTTCCTCAAAGAAAGTACGGCTACCATTTGGCAGTTTGCTCCAAAACTTTCGGGAAACAATGCAGACGAAGCTTCGGTTTTTATTTTTACGAGCGGCCCACCTCCATTTGTTGGGTTAAATCCAAATTTAATGACTGTGTTCGAGCCTACAGATCTCCGCAAATCCCATTGGATAAACACAATCACAGACGGAACAAATACTTGGTACCACGCCTACAAATACAAGCAAAACACCAATACTGGAACTTCTTTGGAATATTCGGTAATCTTCCGTTTGGCAGAACAGTATTTAATCCGAGCAGAAGCAAGATTAAAACAAGGAAACGAGATTGGGGCAAAATCAGATGTAAACCTAATCCGGAACACTGCGGGCTTATCAGATACACCGGCAACCACCGAAGCCGCTTTATTTGATGATATCATGGCACAACGCCGTTTGGAATTCTTTACCGAATATGGCCACCGCTTTTTCGACCTTAAACGAACAGGACGTTTAAACACAGAATTGAGCCCGAACAAACCCGGTTGGAATACTACAGATGCCCATTGGCCAATCCCCGAAACCGAATTATTGGCTAACCCCAACATGACACAAAATCCAGGCTACTAATGAAGAAAACATATTTACAAGTTGTTTACAGCATACTAGCTGTATTCATATTTGGGTTTGTCTCCTGCCCTGTAATGGGGCAGGTAGCAACCAAAATCCCGCTTACTGAGAAAGATTATCATCTATGGGGTACATTACAAACCCGGGCTATTTCAGATAATGGTAAGTGGGTAAGTTATATTATGGCATACGAATCAGGAGCCGATACCCTTTTTGTCTCAAATACCCAAATCGAGAAAAAATATTCATTTCCTAAAGCAGTTGATAGTAAGTTCATACACGATAACATTTTTGCATACCGAAAAAACAACAATTTAGTCCTGTTAGACCTTTCAAAAGGAACCGAAACCAGCATGACAAACATTTCCAGTTATGAGATAACCGCAAACGGAAACTATCTCCTTACCGAAGAACCGGTATCAAACGAAAGTAAAAAGTTTTGTATCCGAAATTTACAAGGGGAACTTTTGCAAACCATCGATGAGGTAGGGCAGTATGTTTGGAATGATGCCAAGACAAAAATCCTGTTCACTACAACAGATAGTAGGCCTTCGGTAAAAATTATCAGTCTTGTTGCAAAGCCTCAAGTTACTTTAGTTTATCAAAATGAAAATGTGGTATATAGTACTTTAACTTGGCAGGAAAATGGGAATGATGCGGTATTGTATCAAACTAGTATCAAAAACGATAAACAATCCGAAGTGGTGTACTACAACAATAAAGAAAACAAATGCTATACCCTAAACCAAACAAGTTTAGGTTTTCCAAAAGACTTTAGAATAGATACCAATTCTCATATCAGATTAAAACTCTCAACAGATAGAAGCAAAGTGTTTTTCGGAATACAAAGCACTCTTGAAAAAGCCGATAAGGAAAACTTCGAGGGTGTAGAAATATGGAACGCGAATGACAAGATGTTATACCCAGATAGAAAACTAAGAGCTTTAGTAGGTAATCCGCAATTATTAGCAGTATGGTGGCCAAAAACCGGAAAGGTAAAACCAATTACATCAGAAGAAGAATCGTGGGTAATGCTAACCGGAAATCAGCAATACGCCATAACCGCCAATCCATTACAATATGAGCCCGAATACAAACTTTTTGCAGACAGAGACTTTTACCTAACAGAGTTGGCAACTGGAAACAAAATAAAATTGTTGGAAAAACAATCAGGTCAACAGGAAATGATAAGGGTGCAGCCCAAAGGAAAGTATATTGTTTATTTTAGAGAAGCAAATTGGTGGAGTTATGATACTAACCAGAAAAAGCATAAAAGCTTAACAAATGGTTTAAAGGCAGATTGGGACAACCGCAAATCAGATCCCGGAGCTGAACAAAATGTATGGGGTTTGGCAGGTTTCACCAGCGATTACAAATCAGTACTGCTTTACGATTATTACGATATTTGGTTAATTGATTTAGAAGGAAAGAAAAGCCAAAGGCTTACAAAAGGGAAAGAAACCAAAATAAGATTTCGTATAAAAGTAAGCCCGATAGCGTATACTAACTATTCAGGTCTTCCGGATGCTTTAATTAATCTGAGCAATACACAAATAATTACGTCATTAAATCTTTACGATGGGAGCAATGGCTTTTACGAGTTGCAACCAAATAAATCGATAATTCCGTTAGTCACTGAGCAGGGGGCATCAGGCAGGTTGTTTGTTGCTAAGAATAATCAGGTTTTTACTTATGAAATCCAAAAGTTTGATATGCCACCAAGGCTTATGTTTAAAGAAAAAGATGAGGTAAATCATAAGATTATATATAAAAGTAATCCTCATCATGATAAGTATTTTTGGGGCAAGTCAGAAATGATACACTACAAAGCACCTTCAGGAAATGAGTTAAACGGGGCATTGTTTTATCCCGCTAATTACAAGTCTGGGGTAAAATACCCAATGATAGTCTGGATTTACGATACAGTCTCACGAGAACTAAACCACTATGTAAACCCAACACTCAGTAATCCCATTGGTTTAAACATTACCAACCTTACGACTAACGGGTATTTTGTGTTATTGCCTGATATTGAATTTCAAAAAGGAAGCCCCGGGAAATCCGCTTTAGATTGTGTTACTACTGCTGTCAACAAAGTAATAGACATGGGATACACGGAAAAGGGAAGAATAGGGTTAAAAGGGCAATCATTTGGGGCTTACGAAACCAACTACATTATATCCCAAACCAATTTGTTTTCAGCAGCGGTAAGTGGTGCAGGAGTTTCCGATGTGGCAAGACATTATTTTACACTGAATAAAGATGATAATAAAATTGACGCTTGGCGTTATGAAAGCCAGCAATACCGTATGGGAAAATCATTTTTTGATGATCCGCAAAGTTATCTCGATAATTCACCCTTAATGCAGGCAGCTGGGATAAATACCCCTTTATTAACTTGGGCAGGTTTAGAGGACGAAAACGTACTGCCGGAACAAGCCTTAACATTATACATAGCTTTGCGAAGATTAAATAAAAAACACATCATGCTTCGCTATCCAAACGATGGTCACATCTTTGTTAATGCAAAAAATCAAATAGATTTAACCAATCGTATCCAACAATGGTTCGACCATTTTCTAAAGAAAGAACCGGCTTTCCCATGGATGAAGAGTATTAATTGATAAGATAATGACCAACAAAATAAAATCTTTGCAGTAAAACAGTAATTTTGTACAAATTCTACTCCATTGAA
>NZ_CAMLRU010000212.1 GCF_946482535.1 uncultured Flavobacterium sp. | reverse complement strand
AGGCTTTTACAACTGCATTGTAGTCTTTTAAATCAACACTGTTCTTTCCGAAATAAGCCGGGATTACCACCACTCTGAATATTTGGTTCAAGCGGTAAGCTGAACTAACACCGGCCAAATCAAAACCTTCCATGTAGACTTGAGCATCATAACGTGTGAAGTCGAAATCATAACGCAAATCTAAAGTACCGTCTCCAAAAAAGTAAGTTTCAGGTAGTGGTTTCCAAATGTCTTCTCCTTGAAAACTTCCCGATAATCTGTAAACTAAAACCATGTCAGAAGAGAGAATGGCATGTGGATAGTTCAATACTACAGTGTAATCATTTGGAAAAAAATTTACATTGGTGTATTCAAAAACTTCAGCAATAGTGTCATTATCGATGGCATCTCCATCATTGTCGTTTACGGTACAACTTTGTAGCGTTATCATCCCGATAAAAGCTAAAACAAGGGTAATCTTTTTCATGGTGTATATTTTTAAATGATTAATGATATTTTGGGCTATCCAATATTGATGCCAAACTTTCAATTTAAGATAATTTTATAACTTTGAAGCATGAGCAGAAAGAACGCAAAGAACATTAAGTATTACAACGACAAGCTTCATAAGGCGCAAGATAAGGAAAAAGCCAAGAAAGCGGCACGTACCGAATTGCTAAAATCAATGGTAAGGAAATTCAATGACAATAAAGACGAAAAATAAAAAGCCTCACTTAATTGTGAGGCTTTTTATTTTTAATTACATATTGCGTCTGTACTGTCCGCCCACTTCAAATAAGGCCGAAGTGATTTGGCCCAGTGAACAATACTTAGTGGCTTCCATTAGTCTTTCAAACAAGTTTTTATTGTTAATCGCCGCTTCTTGCAACCCATTGATTTGCTCTTCCTCTTTGCCGGCATGTACTTGGTGAAGGTTATGCAACGTGGCAATTTGGAATTGCTTTTCTTCTTCCGTAGCACGAATCACTTCTGCCGGTATAACCGTTGGAGAACCTTTGGAACTCAAGAAGGTATTTACGCCAATGATTGGAAATTCACCCGTATGTTTCAAGGTTTCGTAGTACAAACTTTCTTCCTGAATTTTACTTCTTTGATACATCGTTTCCATCGCGCCTAAAACACCGCCGCGCTCGGTAATACGGTCGAATTCCTGTAATACGGCTTCCTCTACTAAATCCGTCAATTCTTCAATAATAAATGAACCTTGGATTGGGTTTTCGTTTTTGGCCAAACCTAATTCTTTGTTGATGATCAACTGAATCGCCATCGCTCTGCGCACTGATTCTTCCGTTGGCGTAGTAATCGCTTCGTCATAAGCATTAGTGTGTAACGAATTACAGTTGTCGTAAATCGCATACAAAGCTTGTAAAGTGGTACGAATGTCATTAAAGTCAATTTCCTGAGCGTGTAATGATCGACCGGAAGTTTGAATGTGGTACTTCAACATTTGCGCTCTTTCGTTGGCACCGTATTTATTTTTCATGGCTTTCGCCCAAATTTTACGAGCTACTCTACCAATCACAGCATATTCCGGATCGATACCGTTTGAGAAAAAGAACGATAAGTTCGGGCCGAAATCATTGATGTTCATACCGCGGCTCAAATAGTATTCCACGTAAGTGAAACCATTAGCCAAGGTAAACGCCAACTGCGTGATAGGATTCGCACCGGCTTCAGCTATATGGTAACCCGAAATGGAAACCGAATAAAAATTACGGACATTCTTTTGGATGAAATATTCCTGAACATCACCCATCAAACGCAAGGCAAACTCGGTAGAGAAAATACAAGTGTTTTGCGCTTGGTCTTCTTTTAAAATATCGGCTTGAACCGTTCCGCGGACTTGTGTCAGAGTTTTGATTTTGATGTCGTCATAAACTTCTTTCGGTAAAACTTGGTCACCGGTTACACCTAACAACATCAATCCCAAACCGTTGTTACCTTGCGGCAATTCGCCGTTGTATTTTGGTCTTGGTAAGCCTTTCTTCTTATAGATTTCATTGATTTTTTCTTCAATTTCAACTTGAAGATTATTTTCAATGATGTATTTCTCACAATTTTGGTCGATAGCCGCGTTCATAAAGAAGCCCAATAACATGGGTGCCGGACCGTTAATCGTCATAGAAACCGAAGTCATCGGGTGACTCAAATCGAAACCGGAATACAATTTCTTAGCATCATCTAAACAACAAATAGAAACACCGGCATTACCGATTTTACCATAAATATCCGGACGCAAATCGGGATCATTTCCGTATAAAGTCACCGAGTCAAAAGCAGTAGACAAACGCTTCGCCGGCATGCCCAACGATACGTAGTGAAAACGACGGTTGGTTCTTTCCGGTCCGCCTTCTCCGGCAAACATGCGGGTTGGATCTTCGCCCTCTCTTTTAAATGGATACAACCCGGAAGCGAACGGGAATTCTCCGGGTACATTCTCTTGTAAATTCCATTTCAAAATATCGCCCCAAGCTTGGTATTTAGGCAACGCCACTTTTGGGATTTGCGAGTGTGACAAGCTTTCGGTATGCGTTTCAATTTTGATTTCTTTGTCGCGCACTTTAAAGCTGTACACCGGATTTTTATACTTGTTTACCTTGTCGTTCCAGGTTTGGATAATTTCCCAATTGAACGGATCCAAGTTCATTTTGACACGGTCAAATTCTTTAACCAATAAGTTTAAGAAGTCTTTATTATCCTCATTGAAATTCAAACTGTTAACTTCAATTCCGGATTTGTCAATTTGGGGTTGTTTTTTGGCAACAGATTCGATAGTTTTATAAATACCGTATAACTTTTGAGCCACTTCAACCTGAGTTAAAACCGTCTCGTCATACTTGCGATTGTTCTCCGCAATTTCAGACAAATAACGTGTTCTGTGTGGCGGAATGACAAATATCTTCTCGCTCATTTCACGAGTGATTTCGAAAGTCGATTTCAAATCGGCTCCCGTTTTCTCTACAATCTTATCCATGATTTTTTTGTAGAGTGTATTCATTCCCGGATCATTGAATTGTGACGCAATTGTTCCGATAACCGGCATATCATCCGGATTGGTATCCCAAAGATTATGATTGCGTTGGTATTGTTTTTTCACATCGCGAATGGCATCCAAAGCACCTCGTTTGTCGAATTTATTTATCGCTACCAAATCGGCAAAATCCAACATATCGATTTTCTCCAATTGGGTTGCCGCACCAAACTCAGGTGTCATTACATACAAAGAAACATCGGAATGTTCTAAAATTTCGGTATCACTTTGACCGATTCCGGAAGTTTCCAAAATGATGATATCGTATTTCGCGGCTTTCAAGACCTGAATGGCTTCGTTTACATATTTAGACAGAGCCAAATTGGACTGGCGTGTGGCCAAGGAACGCATGTAAACACGAGGATTATTGATAGCATTCATTCGAATTCTGTCACCTAATAAAGCACCGCCGGTTTTTCTTTTGGAAGGATCAACCGAAATTAATCCGATAGTTTTTTCCGGGAAATCGATTAAAAATCTTCTAACCAATTCGTCAACCAAAGACGATTTTCCGGCACCACCGGTACCGGTAATTCCGAGAACAGGAATATGAGTCGTTTCGTTTTTCTTGTGAATGGCATCAAGTGTTTCTTTGGCTACCTCAGGGAAATTTTCTGCCGAAGAAATCACACGGGCAATTGCGGTTGGATTTTTTTCTTCCAAATGATTGACTTCTCCGTTTAGTTCATTCCCAACAGGAAAATCGGCTTGTTTTACCAAGTCGTTAATCATGCCTTGTAATCCCATGGCTCGACCATCATCCGGAGAATAAATTCGGGTAATGCCGTATTCGTGTAATTCCGAAATCTCTGAAGGCAAAATCACACCGCCGC
>NZ_CAMLRU010000211.1 GCF_946482535.1 uncultured Flavobacterium sp. | reverse complement strand
CCTGACCATTGATAAGTTGTTGCTCCCGAGATGGTGGCAGTTAAAATAGCTTGCCCACCAACACATATTACTTGGTCATCTAACGATAGAGGGCAAATGATATTACAGTCGGTAGCACCTGCTCCGGTTTGACCGTTGTTGGTTTGGGTCAATGATATCTGCCCTGCTTGATTCGCAAAATTTGTAATCATTACCATGTAAACTTCCCCGACTTGGGCACCGGTGATAGAAAAAGTTTCTACGGCTGCGGTAGAGTAACTACAATCTACTTCATTAGCACCCGATAAATCAGAAGGATTACAAGTTGGCGCCCCAAACGGACCCCAAGCAATAAAATCCACATCAATCGGTGTACCTCCGTTGCTGGTTTGTGATATGGTGAAATTTAAATTTCCGGCTATACCAATTTGCAAATAAAACCAAGCCGGATTCGGAGTGGTCGATAAACAAGAAACGGTACCCGAACTGGGTGTACCCGTTGTATTAGGAAAAGTTAATGCAGCTCCCGCAGCACAAAAAGGTTGCGCTGTCGGACAAGTTGAACCTTGAGAAAAAACAGCATTAAAAGCTAATAAACTGATTAGCAGAAAGAAGATGTAATTTTTTTTCATTACCGATGTCAATTGATGAGGAGCGAAATTTACATATTTTTAAGAAATAATTCTGTTAAAACTGAAAAAAAATCAAATATTAACAGTATTGGCAACATTTTAATTATAATTATTTATCTTTGTCTCTTCAATTTTTAACCCCAATTAATAGCGAATTTAATGACAAATAACGAACTGATTAACGACGATTTAGGTGAAAATCATATCGCTACCAGCGCCCAAAATCCGGTAAGAAATGATGCCTTTGATTTACCGGATGACAAAAAAATCGAATTGATTAAAAAAGATGTCGAGAATATATTGATTACTTTGGGAATGGACTTGACAGACGATAGTTTAAAAGGAACTCCCAATCGCGTAGCCAAAATGTTTGTCAAAGAAATTTTCGGCGGATTAAACCCTAACAAAAAACCGAGCTCTTCTACCTTCAAAAACAATTACAAGTATGGTGAAATGTTAGTGGAAAAAAACATCACAGTTTATTCTACTTGCGAACACCACTTACTTCCTATTGTGGGTCGTGCTCACGTGGCGTATATTTCTAACGGCACTGTAGTTGGCCTTTCTAAAATGAATCGTATTGTAGATTATTTTGCCAAAAGACCTCAAGTGCAAGAGCGTTTGACCATGCAAATTGTTCAGGAATTGCAAAAAGTTTTAGGGACTCAAGATGTAGCCTGCGTGATTGATGCCAAACATTTGTGTGTCAACTCAAGAGGTATCCGCGATATTGAAAGCAGTACGGTTACTTCTGAGTTCGGCGGAAAATTCAGCGAGGAACAAACCAAAAGAGAATTCCTAGACTATATCAGATTAGAAACTAATTTTTAATAGCCCCGATTGCAGCGGCATCCTTTTTCTTTTCGAGAAAAAGATACAGCGTAAAGCGGGAAATACCTGCCTGCCGGCAGGCAGGGCTCCAAAATAAATTTAAAAAATGCAACTTTATAAAAATCACAACCTTAAAATTTACAATTCACTTTCGGGAGAGAAGGAACTTTTTAAACCGGTTCATGAAGGCAATGTAGGTATGTATGTTTGCGGACCAACGGTTTACAGCAATGTTCATCTTGGAAACGTGCGTACTTTCATGTCTTTTGATATGATTTTCAGATACTTATTGCATTTGGAATATAAAGTACGCTATGTCAGAAACATTACCGATGTGGGTCACATTGTGGACGATGTAGATGATGGAGAAGATAAAATTGCCAAAAAAGCCAGAGTAGAACAATTGGAACCAATGGAGATTGTGCAGCGTTATACCGTTGATTTTCATGATGTATTGAATCAATTCAACTTCTTACCGCCAAGTATTGAACCCACAGCTACCGGACACATCATTGAGCAAATTGAAATCGTAAAACAAATTATCGAAAAAGGATTTGCTTATGAAACCAATGGTTCGGTGTATTTTGATGTAGTAAAGTTTAATGAAACCAATCATTACGGAAAATTAAGTGGTCGTAATATAGACGAAATGCTGGCCAATACCAGAGATACTGACGGTCAAAGCGACAAAAAGAATCCTCAAGATTTTGCGCTTTGGAAAAAAGCAGAACCGGAGCACATCATGCGTTGGCCTTCGCCTTGGGGCGTTGGTTTTCCGGGCTGGCATTTAGAATGTACTGCTATGAGTACTAAATATTTGGGCGAAACTTTTGATATCCACGGTGGTGGAATGGATTTAAAATTCCCGCACCATGAGTGTGAAATTGCCCAAAACGAAGCTTGTACCGGTCACAGTCCGGTTAACTACTGGATGCACGCCAATATGCTGACGCTAAACGGCAAAAAAATGTCGAAATCTACCGGAAACAATATTCTTCCGAACGAAATATACAATGGCGGAAGTCCGTTTTTAAGCAAGGCTTTCTCACCCAATGTGGCGCTATTCTTCATGATGCAAGCCCATTACCGAATCATTTTGGATTTTACCAATGACGGTATTTTAGCCGCTGAAAAAGGATTCAACCGTTTGATGGAAGGTATGGATATTGTAAAAGAACTGCAACCTAAAGCTTCTTCCACATTAGATATCGCAACATGGAAACAGCAATGTTATGATGCGATGAACGATGATTTCAACACACCGATTTTGATTGCCAACTTATTCGAAGGGATTAAGTTTGTGAATTTGGTCAATGACGGAAAAGAAACCTTAACGGCAGACGATTTGAAATTGCTTTCAGCAACCTTGAACACCTTTGTTTTTGAGGTATTAGGAATTAGAAATGAAAAAGCAGCAGCCAATAATTCAGACAAACTGGAAGGTGTTGTTGAATTGTTAATCAACATGCGTTTGGAAGCTCGTGCCAATAAAAACTTTGCCTTGTCTGACCAAATCAGAGATCAGTTGTTGGCTTTGGGTATTCAATTAAAGGACGGAAAAGAAGGAACCAGTTTTACCATTCAGTAAAATGTTGAAGAAAATCGTAATAGCACCACTCCTATTGTTAATCTATTTCTATAAGATTGTGCTATCTCCTTTGATGCCGTCTAGTTGTAGGTTTCAGCCAACTTGCTCCAGCTATTTCATTGAAGCCCTAAAAATTCACGGTCCGTTTTACGGTAGTTATCTCGGTCTGAAAAGAATTGCTAGTTGTCATCCTTGGGGGAAAAACGGTTATGATCCCGTGCCCGAAAAAAAGTGTTCTCACTAAAGAAAAGGTTAATTTTTTTTCAGTTCCAAACAATTCACTATTTTTACCCTATTACTTAACCTAATAAAATCCCCAATTATGATTTGGAATCCATCAGAAGGTATTGATATCGGCTTCTTTACTGTTCGCTATTACAGCTTAATGTTTGTAATTGCCTTTGGTTTAGGATGGTACATCATGAAGCACATTTACAACAGAGAAAATGAAACCATAGACAAATTGGACACTTTGTTCATTTGGACGGTAATTGCCACCTTATTGGGTGCCCGTTTGGGACAAGTGTTCTTTTACGATTGGGAATATTTTAAAAACAATCCTTCAGAAATTTTATTGCCGTTTAAATTCGAACCTAATTTTGAATTCACCGGATTCAGAGGTTTAGCCAGTCATGGTGCGGCTATTGCCATTATTGTAACCATGTATTTTTACAGTAAAAAAATCATCAACCGACCTATCCTATGGGTACTCGACAGGGTTGTAATTCCGGTGGCTTGTGGCGCTGTATTTGTGAGAATCGGAAACTTTTTCAATTCTGAAATCGTTGGTAAAGTAACAGATTCTTCCTTTGGTATCCGATTCGTTAGAGATTATTA
>NZ_CAMLRU010000210.1 GCF_946482535.1 uncultured Flavobacterium sp. | reverse complement strand
AGAGCCCAGGTACACGAAAAACTTCATGTAGCCTTTTTTATTTCCGGTATAGTCTGCTATTCCCGACAATAAAGGAGAAAAAATGGCTACACATAAAAAAGCCGCAGCTGTAACAAAGCTTATCAAGGCAGAATTCTTAAAACTATAACCGAACAAATCCACATATGGATTGTCTTTATCAAACAAAGCGTTATAAAAAATAGGAAAAACGGCTGAAGCGATTACTAAACTATAGACAGAATTGGCCCAATCATAGAAAGCCCAAGCATTGAGTAATTTTGGATGACCTTTAGGAAGTACTGACATAAAACTATTTTAAATAAAAAAATCCCGATTTGAATCGGGATTAAATATAGTCTTTTTTTGGAATTAATTGTGTTATTTAAACGTTACCCCAAACTTAGCCGCTTCGGCTTTGGCTGCCGGAATTTGTTTTTTAATGTTGGCAATTCTGGTTTCATCAGACGGGTGCGTACTCATGAATTCCGGTGGTTTTTGTCCTCCTGATTTGGCTGACATTCTAAGCCAAAAATCAACTGCTTTTTCAGGATTATACCCTGCAATGGCCATCAATTTTAAACCAATCATATCCGCTTCACTCTCATGGCTTCTGCTAAAAGGCATCATGGCACCATATTGAGAAACACCCGAATAGGCTAACATAGCCAATTGTTGGGTTTCGGCACTTTTTCCGCCTGTGGCTACTGCTACACCGGCAGCTCCGGCTTGTTGCAACATTCCGGCACTCATGCGTTGCTGACCGTGATTGGCTAAAGCGTGAGAAACCTCATGACCCATAACTGTAGCCAAACCAGTTTCGTCTAAAGTAATGGGAAGAATTCCGGAATAAACTACAATTTTTCCGCCGGGCATACACCAAGCATTGACTTCTTTACTTTCCACCAATTTGTATTCCCATTGGTAATCTTTTAAATAATCAGAATAACCATTGGCGTTTAACCATTTTTCTGCGGCGGCTTTGATTTTCATTCCGACAGTTTCAACTCTTTTGGCGTCTGTGGTTCCGACTACTACTTTGTTTTCTTTTAAAAATGTCCCGTATTGTTGGAAAGCGGTTGGAAAAATTTGACTGTTATCTACCAAAGCCATAGTGCTTTTTCCGGTAAACGGATTTTTAGCGCACGAAGCAACTAACATGACCGTCAGTAAAGCAAAAAATAAAATTCCTTTTTTCATAATTGTTTTATTTGAATTACAAATTTACCCAATTCAGGTGACTGAAGGTTATATAATTTGAACTATAAATTTACATAATTTATCATCCAATCAAATGCAACTCGGTAAAATCTTTATCAATAATTAAGGAATTATCGCCGTTTAAACAGACTTTATCTAAACTGATTTTTTCATTATCCACTTCTACTTTTTTAACCTTGAACGGCAAGCCTTTTAAGTTGATTTTAAACTTAGTATACTGTGTTTCAAATGTTCCTTCGGTATGTTGTTGGATAATCATTTCTTTTTCTTTTCCGTTTAAGCTAAAAGTACGCAATGAAAAACGGCCTTTGTTGTAATCATATCCGTCTTGCGCATCTTCGTATACGGTTGATTTTTCTTTGCCTAATTTATAGTAAACGTCTAAAATCAATTCATCGAATTGGAGTTCGCCCACATATTGTTGTACCGGATATTTCGGTATAATGGCGCCTTCTTTGATAAAAATCGGGATTTGGTCGAAAGTGGTGTTTATCCACAACTCTTTCTTTCCTTCGATTAATTCATTTGTCCAGAAGTTGTACCAATTGCCTTTAGGCAAATACATGCGACGACCTTGGGCATTGGGCTCTAAAATCGGGCAAACTAAAATTTGGTTTCCGAAGATAAACTCGTCAGTTCTGTAATGGGTATGAAAATCTTCCTGGTCAAAATACACCAACGGTTTTAACATTGGCGTTCCTTCGTTTACATATTGCCAAAACATGGTGTACAAGTATGGTAGTAATTGATAGCGAAGTTCCACAAATTTTCGGGTAATATCAATCACTTCATCTCCAAATGACCATGGTTCTTGTTCGCCGTGATCACCCGAAGAGTGCGTTCTGCAAAAAGGGTGAAAAACGCCTAGCTGAATCCAACGCGCATACAATTCACCCGAAGGTTGTTCGGCAAAACCGCCAATATCAGAACCGGTAAAGCCCATTCCTGAAATTGACATGCGTTGCATTTGGATATTGGCTATCCATAAATGTTCCCAACTGGCTACGTTATCACCTGTCCAAGACGAAGTATATCGTTGCGCTCCGGAATAAGCCGAACGCGTAATCACAAACGGTCTTTTCGGATACGCAAAACGCTTAACGCCTTCATAAGTAGCACGGGCCATTTGGGTTCCGTAAATATTATGGGCTTTTCGGTGACTACATGGATTGCCATCGTAATCGTGGCGAACATCGTTTGGAAAAGTTTTTCCGGGCACTTCCATAACTGCCGGTTCATTCATATCATTCCAAACTCCTTTCACTCCTATTTCCGAAACCAATTCTTTGAACAAGCCTGCCCACCATTCGCGGACTTCCGGATTGGTATAATCGGGGAAGTTACATTCGCCCGGCCAAACTTTTCCTTTCATGTACGGACCATCAGCACGCTTACAGAAATACTCTTTTTCCAAAGCTTCTTTATATACCCAATAATCTTTATCGATTTTGATTCCGGGATCAATGATGACAACCGTTTTGAATCCGTCTTTAGCCAATTCGGCCACCATTCTTTTGGGTTCCGGGAAATATTCTTTGCTCCAGGTAAAACAGCGAAACCCTTCCATGTAATCGATATCCAAATAAATGGCGTCGCACGGAATTTTGAGTTCTCTGAATCTTGAGGTAATTTCTTTGACTTTGCTTTCGGGATAATAACTCCATTTGCATTGGTGGTAACCTAATGTCCACATCGGCGGCAACTCAGGTTTTCCGGTTAAATGGGTGTAATTGACTACTACGTCGCTCATTTTAGGGCCGTAGAAAAAATAGTAATTCATTTCGCCTCCTTCTGCCCAAAAGCTGGTTACGTTTCGGCGTTCGTGACAAAAATCGAAAAAGGTTCTGAAGGTATTGTCGAAGAAAATCCCATAAGCTTTGTTGTGGTGTAAGCCGATATAAAAAGGCACTACTTTGTACAAAGGTTCTTGGTCTTTGTGAAAAGCATATTGGTCCATTGCCCAATTTTCAAGACGCTTGCCTTTTAAATTCAAATGCGAAGCTTTATCGCCTAAGCCGTAAAAACTCTCTCCGTCTTTGGAGACTTTACTCATTTTTATAATGTTGCCGCCGTGTTCGTAACATTCTTCCCAATGAAAGCCAATTTCATCTTCTAAAATCGTAAAACCGTCAATGTCGTGAATCGATATTTTTAAATCTTTCTTATTGACTTTACAAAAAACTTTGCTGGTTTTGATTAGGTAAAATTGTTGTTCTTCAATGACTTCCAACTGATTGTAACCATGAGATTGTGTTTTGTCTATGGCATACGAAAAATCATTGCTGAAATAGCCTTTAGTGGTGTATCGAAATCGAATTAAACTATCTCGAAGTATGGTAATCTTTAAAATAACATTATTGTCGGTGTTGAAATAAATATTGTCAACATCTTGTTGGAAGGAAACTATCTTGGAAGGAAACTGATCGCCTTTATGCTCTAGTTCTGTATTGGTAATCATAGGGTTTTATTTGTGTCGAAAGGTCAAATTTACAAAGATGACAACGATAAATTTACAACTTATTAAAGTAGTTTTTAACTACAACGTTTGCGGTTGGTTATAGTATAATTAAACCTGTCAGATTTTAAAAATCTGACAGGTTTAGTATATGAAATATAACCTTTTACGAAATTTTATAAACGGCAACTCCTAATGGCGGTAAGGTTAATTCAGCGGAATAACCTCTGTAATTCCAAGCCGTTTTATCTATCTTAATAGGTTTGGTCGTTACAACACCG
>NZ_CAMLRU010000209.1 GCF_946482535.1 uncultured Flavobacterium sp. | reverse complement strand
GAAGTTGGGAATCTGGGCTTTGATATTCATTTGCGGTCGTTTTATTTTTTAAGATTTACAAATTTAATACAATAAGTTGCAGACTTCTGCGTTTTATATTCAAGATTTTTATGTGATATTTGTAAAAAGAAAAATTGCCTTGAAAAAAACGATTGCTATTCTGCTACTTTTCATTAGCCTACTCACTCATGGTCAAGCCGTTAGAAAATACTCCAATGAGTTCATGAATATTGGTGTGGATGCAGCTGCCTTGGGCATGTCGAATGCAGTAACCGCTTTTACCGGTGATGTCAATTCGGGCTACTGGAACCCGGCCGGATTACTCAAAATTGAAGACCACGAAGCAGCCTTGATGCACGCTAGTTATTTCGCCAATATTGCCCAATATGATTATGCGGCTTACGCCAAAAAAATAGACGATCAGAGCGCTTGGGGGATTTCCCTAATCCGTTTTGGAGTTGACGATATCCTAAACACTACCCAATTAATCGACAGCGAAGGCAATATTGATTACAACCGAATCAGTCTTTTTTCTACCGCCGATTATGGCTTGACTTTTTCCTACGCCCGAAAAATGAAACTCGAAGGTTTTCAATATGGTGTCAATGCTAAAGTCATCCGAAGAGTGATTGGGGATTTTGCCAATTCGTGGGGATTTGGTTTTGATGCCGGTTTGCAATTTGACAGAGACAATTGGCATTTTGGTTTAATGCTACGCGATATTACTACAACCTACAACGTTTGGGCCATCGACGAAGATAAATTTGAAGCCATACAAGGTGCCGTTGAAGGTCAGAACCAAGAATTGCCTGAAAGCACCGAAATTACTTTGCCCAAAGCCCAATTGGGAATTGCCAAAAAATTCGAATTTCATTACGACTATACCTTGTTAACCGCCGTTAATTTGAACATGCAATTTGCCCGAACTAATGACGTAATCTCGACCGATGCGGTGAGCATTGATCCGGCATTGGGTTTTGAATTTGGGTATACCGATTTGGTTTTCCTCCGCGCCGGTGTTGGTAATTTCCAAAATGTGGAACAAATTGATGGTTCAACTAAAGTAAATTTCCAACCTAACATCGGTTTAGGATTCAAATACAAAGGCATTCAAGTTGATTATGCTTTGACCGATTTGGGTGACCAAAGTGCCGCTTTATACTCCAATATTTTTTCGGTAAAAGTTGATTTGAGTATTTTTAGATAAAATGATTATGTTGAAAAAAGCAATAATTCTCTGCCTACTCTTAATTAGTACAGTCACTTTTTCTCAAAATCCTAAACTGACTGAAGACACCCAAGTAAGCATTTTTACTTGCGGTCGCGGTGAACAACTGTATTCCACTTTCGGACATACGGCTTTGCGAATTAAGGATGACGCTAACGAATTAGATATAGTGTTCAACTATGGTGCCTTCGATTTCAGAACAGAAAATTTTTATCTGAAATTTGTCAAAGGCGATTTGCAATATTTCATGAATGTCACTTCGTTTGAAGATTTTATCTTGGAATACCAAATCGATGAAAGAGAAGTAATCGAACAAACCCTCAATTTATCTTTATCCCAAAAACAAGCGCTCTTAGATGTTTTGAGTGCTTCGCTGAATACTTCCGAGAAGTTTTATACCTATAAATTTATAGATAGAAATTGCACCACTATGGTCGCTGATAAAGTCAATGGTTTATTGGGCCAAGCCCAAATTCAGAAAGTGGATGACAAGACCATTAGCTACAGAAGTGTATTGTATCCTTATTTTGAAAATTACTTTTGGTATAAATTGGGCATCAATATCATCTTCGGTGCCAAAACCGATGCCGACGCCGAAAAATTATTTCTACCGGTTGAATTAATGAACAGTTTAGACAAAGCAGTCGTGGACGGAAAACCATTGGTTACCAATAAAAAAACCATTCTTAAAGGAACAGATATAAAACCGGTATTTTCATTTTTGAACAGCATTTATACCATCGTGGCTTTCTTTGTTGTGTTGCTTTTGATTAATAAGCGTTGGTTGTTTTTAACCTACTTGTTCCTAACCGGATTATTAGGTATTTTCCTTTGTGGTGTTGGTTTGTATTCTCAGCATCAAGAAGTTTTGTGGAATTACAATGCTTTGCTTTTTAGCCCGTTATTTTTAATGCTGCCTTTTTTGAAAGAGGTCAAATTGAAAAGAATTGGGAATTTATCTATAGCCATCTTAATGGTTTACACGATATTGATGGTTAACAAACCTCATTTACCCGTGATGTTGCCTTTTATCTTAGCAACATTTTACATGTTATTGAAAATCACCGGAAGAAATCCTTTGAAACTATTGACCGCGGTAAAATAAAACCGTACTCAAAGTTTTAAACATAATACTAAAGTCGAGGAAAAGACTTCGGTGTTTGATGTAATACAAGTCGTATTGCAATTTGATTAAGCTGTCATCAATAGTTTCCCCATAAGAATAATTTACTTGTGCCCAACCGGTTAATCCGGGTTTAATCACGTGACGGGTTTCGTAGAACGGCATTACTTCGGCAATTTCGTTGACAAAAACCGGTCGCTCCGGTCTTGGTCCAATAACAGCCATCTCTCCTTTTAAAATATTAATAAATTGAGGAAACTCATCTATTCTGGATTTTCGCATGATTTTGCCAAAAGGCGTAATCCTGGAATCATTAGTCGTGGCAAAAACAGCACCACCGCTTTCGGCATTTTTAATCATGGTTCTGAATTTGACTATATTAAAAACTTTACCGTTTTTACCTACTCTTTCCTGAGTATAAAACAAAGGTCCTTTGTTCCCGAAAAGATTTCCTAAAGCTACTATCGGAATTAACAACAATCCAATAGCCAATCCAATGAGTGAAATTACTATTTCTAAAAACCTGACCACGATTAAATATAAATGGTTTTGGTTGCTGCGACTAAAAGGAAAATAACGATAAAAATCACGGGAAACATACTGCACCGGAATGCGTTGGGTAATGTTTTCATACACTTGGGTATATTCTCTGATGATATAACCGTTTTCGAGCAAGTGTATCAATTGGTTGTACAATTTTACCGTAATTCCATCTGTTTTTTGAGAAGCGATAACGATTTCCGATATTGAATTTTTTTTCACAAAGGCTTGCAAATCATCTGTCTCAACGCTTTTTATTTTGGTGGAAAGATCGCTTTTCAAATTACTGCTGTCTGAATTCACAAAGCCCAATACACGGTAATGCGGATCGGCACTTTCTAATCCGTCTACCAATTCTTTTACTTGTTCTTTGTCGCAAATCAGAATTACTTTTTTAAGAAATCGATTGGAAGCAAAAAAACGAACATAGATCATTCGCCAAGTAAACAAAGCCATAAAAATAGCGATGAAGAAGAAAAAGATTTGAATACGATTGGTTGGTAATATCGGTGTAAATATGGGCGTTAACAGATACAATAACACCGTTGTAGATGACGTAAGTATGATACTCTTGATGACCTGAAACTGATTGCTGGCTACTTGCAAATTATACATTTCAAAGACCGATCCGATAAAGTTCAGGTAAAGCCCTAAAACAATGGTCCAATAGAAATTGGTAGCCGAGATATTGAAGTAGTTGAATTTAAAAACAATACCTACCAAGTACAACGAAACCAAAACAGAAATAACATCAAAGAGTCTTAAAAGAATTTTTCTTTCCGAAACTTCGAAGTGAATATCCTTGTATTTGTTCATTTTTTTGATGGCACCGTGTTTTTTGAAGTCGCAAGTTACTAAATCTGATGATTAAATCAGTAAATCTATCCATTCCTTTTTTACGATTTCCCAATCAAAACTTTGAACAGTAGCCTTAGCATTTCCTGAAATTTTTTCTGCTAAAGTAGGATCCTTAAATAACCTATCCACTTTTTCTGTCATTCCGGCCAAATCATTATCTTCAACCAACAAAGCATTGTGCTCATCCCTAAGCAAATAAGGAATTCC
>NZ_CAMLRU010000208.1 GCF_946482535.1 uncultured Flavobacterium sp. | reverse complement strand
TTCATAGATTTTGTACAAATTATACATCGAAGGCAACACCAATCTTTCTTCCGGATTGTTTTTTAGCAGTTGCTCCAACTTGTTGGCGGCCAATTGGTATTCTTTGAATTTCTCTTTGTAAATAACGCCTAATTGATAATAGGCAAAGTTTCGCTCTTTGCTCAAACTATCGATTAATGTTTGGCTTGTAGGCAATTGTTTGATGTAAAAATCAGGGGTAAATCGTTCTTCAACCACTTCCTCCTCTTTAGCGTCTTTATCCGCTCCTTTTTCTCCATCTGCTGTTTCTTCTTTATCCTCAGATTTAGTTGAACCCGATTCTAATCGCCAATTGTCTTGTAGTGTTTTTTTGCCCCAAATTTTTTGGAATTCTTTTTGACCGTAGGCAACAGTAGTAGGATTGTAAAAGTAAAAAGTGTTGTCTTTCCCCGAAGCATTAGCATTGGGCTTGTTTGCTGCTGAAGCAGCGCCTTTTTTATCATTCGGCTTGTCTTCACCATCAATTCTTCCGGAGTTTCTCGACTGGTTTTCTTTGATTAAAGCCTCTTTTTCGGCTATTTTTTGGGCTTCGGCTTCTTCTTTTTTCAGTTTCTCGATATACTTTTCAAAATAGGCAGTTCGCTCGGAATTGGACATTGTATAAAGTGAAATGATGCTGTCATTTCTCTGTGCAATGCCTTCATATTTAATTACATCTTCGAGATTTTCTCTTTTCTTTTTAATCGAATTGTACTCGCGGGTTCTTGGTTTCAATTGTACCAGCGTACTGTCAAAGTATTTTCCTGCGGTTACATATTTGGCCGAATTGAAATAAATATCCGCCAGATTTCGGTAATTGGAAGCCGTCAAGTAAGTGTCTTGAGATTTCTTTCTTAATGACAGATTATAGTGTTTTTTGGCTTGGGTAAAATTTTTGTTTTTATCATAAAACAAGGCAACCTGATGGTGCAAAACGTCTAAGAACGGACGATTTTCTCTGTCTTCAATCAGGTCGTTGAATTTTTTCAAAAAGGCAATCGTATCACCTTTTTCGTAATCAAACTGACCGGCTTGTTTGGCATGAGCTTGAACTATGTATTGTCGCGAGGATTTTCTGTTCATGTCGATTACCTCTTGGTATTTTGCATAAGCGCTGTCTTTGTAACCCATACCTTCGTATAGCTGGGCCAAGATAAATCGGTATCTTGCTTTTTCTTCGTTGGATTTGGTAAATTCTGTAGCCAATTTGATTTTGGCCACCGCGCTGTCTTTTTCTTCTAAATTTAAAAATGCTTGGGCTAAAGCGGCATTGGCATCTGCGTAAATTTGGTCTTTGAACTTGATTTCTTTTAAAAGTTTGGTCAAATTATTTACCGCAATGGCATCGTTTTCCAGACGCATATTGGTTTTTTCACGCCAAATTTTTACCTCATAAATTTTATCGCTTTTCGGGTATTTGTACAATACGTAATTAAACGCTTCCAATGCCGGTACAAATCTTTGTTCGTAGTATCTTGATTTCCCCAAAAGTAAATGCGCCTCATCCATTTGCGGATTTTTTTCCGAACCCTGGATGTTCATAGAGTGTTTTTGAATGGCTTTGGTGGCTTTGGTTTCCGCTCGCTCAAAATTGGCATTTCTGTTATCTCCGGGCAACATTCTGTCTTCGGTAATTTGCATTCTCTCTATCGGCAATAACTCCCAAAAATTGTCTTTGTTTTCCAATTTTACATCCTCAATCCCTTTATCTAAGGCCAATTGACCGTTGTAAAGAATATTATATTCGGTGCTGAGTGCGTGGGAATTTCTGGAAAGAAAAGTATTTTTCTTGGTAGAGCAAGCTATCAAAAAAAGGAGTAATCCGGCGAAAATAAAATATTTAACAGTAGTGGTTTTCAAAGCGAAACGTATTTTTATAGTAACGTGAAAAAGTCATAAATAGTATAACTAACTGGTAAAAATACGTTTCTTTTTGATATGGCAAAAAATTAGACTGCAAAAAATGCTTCGAGCTCTTTCAAAGTTTCGGGTGAGGTTTGAATATCTTTAACCACTTCGCCTAAATGAAGGGCAACAATTCGGTTACAAACCTCAACGGTATGCACCAAATCGTGACTGGAAACCAAGACTGTTCTGTTAGGATCATCGGCTAATTCTTTGATGATTTTTTTCAATCGATTGACGGTTGTCGGATCTAAGTTGGCAAACGGTTCATCTAAAATAACCACTTCAGGATTACCGATTAAAGCCGCGATGATACCTACTTTTTTCATGTTTCCTTTAGATAAATCTCGAAGGTATTTTCGGCTGTTTAAGATTTCTCCGTTGAAGAATTCTTCATGCTTTTTTAGTAAGGCATCTACATCGGCTTTGTTCTGTCCACGCAAATCTCCTATGAAATAAAAATATTCTTCGGCTGTCAAATAACCAATTAAAAAGCTTTCATCAATAAATGCCGCCGTAAAAGGTTTCCAAGCTTCACTGGTATTGACCTGAACTTTATTGTTCATAATATGACCTGAACTGGGTTGGATCAAATCAAGAAGTAAACTGAAAAAAGTGGTTTTTCCGGCGCCGTTGTTTCCGACTAAACCAAAACTTTGTCCTTTTGGAATTTCAAGACTTTCTATGTTCAACACACGAACACCGTTTGCATAGGTTTTTGAAAGATTGGTAACTTGTATCATGTTTCGAGTAATTTAGTAATTAGTGAGTGATGATTAATTTTTTTGTTTGTACGCAGCAATGGTGGCGTATTTTTCGGTTTTGTAGATTTTTTCAATTTTATCAAAAACATAATTTCTGAAAGCAAAACCTAATACTCCGGCAGCAGCTACCATAATCAACCCAACGTTAGGTGAAAAAAGATAGTAGCCCAAAGTGTACAATCCCATAGGAACCAACATTTTGGGTAAAGAAATCAACATGGTTTTCATATTAAAAGCTTGTTTATCACCAAAGGCTTGTTTAGAAGTCGTTAAATCGATTGGTGTTTTTACAAAAGCTCCGCCAAGCATGACCAAATGGGAATTGACCCCGATATTAAAAATGGCACCAACCACAATAATCAAGTAAGTATGCAAGCCGAAATATAAATAAAAGGAAGCCAAAATGGTAGAAATCACCGTTCCAATGACCATCAGCCACCATTTCGAACTGATGTATTCTCGGTACTGAATATTTTGACTCATCATGAGTTGGTAATAAGCGCTGTCCCAACTGGGTACAAACTGCCCGAAAGTGAATAAAAATCCACCGGATACAAAAATCCCTGCAAACACCTTCATCCACGGATTGTCGTAAGATTCTATAGATTGAGTAAAAAATAACAATCCATAAAAAATGAAAACAACACTCATGATCAAGGTTGTTCTCGAACGTTTGTTTCGCTTTAATAAACGAATATCATTTTTGAGAAAAGTGCCTAAAGTCCCAAATTGGTCCAGCCAAATGAAATTTTCGGTTTTTGCCACATCGCTTTTCTTGGCCAATCCATCGTCGAGATTTAATCGGTTTTTGAAATAAGTAAAAGAAAAATAATACGTTGCAGCCAACAAAACAATAGGAACAAGAAACAGATAAACGGTATCATACATTCCTTGGAAGAAAAGTTTCGAATAAACCGTAAAATCAAAAATACCGTAATACTGTGACGCTGCCAATCCAATCAATACCGCCAAAACAGTATAAAAAACAACGTTTTTACTGTTGACCAAAATATTGATAAAATTGTTAGTATAAATCAAAGCGGTCATTCCCAAAAACCACAAAAAAGCTTGGAAACCATAACCCTGAACCAACAATACTATAGTAAAAGGCACAAAGAAAAAAGCATGTAAGACATTAAAAAAAGAAATGACTGTTTTTCCCAAAGAATAATGAACTATGGTGCTTCGGTTGATGGGTAAAATCAATAAAGGCTTGATATTGGTAACCGGCATTTTTTGCAAAAAGTAACGAATAACCAAATCAAAAAGCACATAATAAA
>NZ_CAMLRU010000207.1 GCF_946482535.1 uncultured Flavobacterium sp. | reverse complement strand
AAATCTCAACATGTTGGTAATCAATCAGGCCAATTTTTACCTTTCGCTTTTCATCTTTATTGACTAAAACATAGTTGTTGTCAACTAAATAAGATTTAGGAATTGTAAGTGTTTCTTTTTTGGTTTGGATAATAATATTGGCTTCGGCCGTGAGATTAGGGTACAATTTCTCAGGCGGATTGGTAAAATGGGCTTCGATTTTAAAAGTTCGGGAGCGAACATCCATAATCGGATAGATTTTATCCACTGTGGCTTCAAAGACTTTGCCCTTGTAACTGTCCATAGTTACGGCTAATTTTTGTCCCAATTTTACGCGAACCATATCATTTTCATCTACATCCAATTCAAGTAAAAAGGCATTTTTCTCACCAATAACCGCCAAAGGTGTTTGCGGATTGATCAGTGTACCTTCTTTGACCAAAACATCAAACAACTCTCCGTCGATAGCGCTTTTCACCGTAAAATCACCTTGCGACTTTTCGCTGATTTTTAAGTTGACATTGCTTCTGCTTTGTTCGTTTTTTAATTGGGATTTTAATTGGGACAACTGCTTAACAGCTGCTTCATAATTGGATTTTGAGTTTTTATAAGCCAATTCTACCCTTTCGTATTCGACTTCCGAAATGATATTGTACTGCTTGATGTTCTTGTTTCTATTGTAAACGGATTCGTCTAAAGCCAACCTGTCTTTGGCCGCTTGGACTTTGGTTTCCATTTCGGCTATTTTGTCCTGAATGTAGCGGTTGTTTTCATTGCTTAATTGATAAGCCAAACGAGCGTTCTCGGTATTCAAAACCGCTTTATCGCTTTCAATTTGAAATAAGGATTGCCCTTGCACAATAGCTTGTCCGGCAGTAACGTTGATTTTTTGCAACACACCGCTAACCGTGGCATAAACCGTATATTGATTTTCGGATTTGATTACTCCTGAAGCATACACACTTTCGGTAATACTGCCTTTAGTTGGCTTGATTTCGCCATTGTCTTTGGAGGAACACGATACCATACCCAACAGCGCAGACAGATAAAGAACTTTCAATAATCTCATTCAATTTTGGTGTTTATCAATTTTGTATTTCAAATTTACAACAATTGGTACGTTGAAAGTCTAACAATTATCATAAAAAAACCTCCAAAAGCGAACTCTTGAAGGTTTTACTATTTTGAATCGAATCTGATTAATAAACAAAAATGGCTCTTTCGCTCATCATGTCGTTTACTTCGTCTGCGATTTCTTCTAATAATTCATCATTAGTAGCATTCATCAATACTCTATCGATTAAATCTACTATGGTTTCCATATCGCTCTCAACCAAACCACGAGTGGTGATGGCCGGAGTTCCTACTCTGATTCCCGAAGTTACAAAAGGCGATTTGTCGTCAAATGGCACCATATTCTTGTTTACGGTGATTTCGGCTTTACCTAAAGCAATTTCAGCATCTTTACCGGAAATGTTTTTGTTTCTTAAGTCGATTAACATCATGTGATTATCAGTTCCGCCTGAGATTAAGTGGTAACCTCTTTTTACGAAAGCTTCCGCCATGGCTTTAGCATTCTTTTGAACCTGCATCGCATAAGTAAAAAACTCATCAGATAAAGCTTCGCCAAACGCTACTGCTTTAGCCGCGATAATATGCTCTAACGGACCGCCTTGATTTCCGGGGAAAACCGACATATCCAATACGTGAGACATCATTCTGATTTCTCCTTTAGGTGTCGTTAAACCCCAAGGATTAGGGAAATCTTTACCCATCATAATCATTCCTCCTCTTGGTCCGCGCAAAGTTTTGTGCGTAGTAGTAGTTACAATATGACAATGCGGAATTGGGTCACTCATCAAACCTTTAGCAATCAAACCGGCTGGATGTGAAATATCGGCTAACAATAGAGCACCAACGCTATCGGCTATTTCTCTGAATCGTTTAAAATCCATGTCACGAGAATACGCTGAAGCACCGGCAATAATAATTTTTGGTTGTTCTGCCGTGGCTATTTCCTGAATCTTATCATAGTTTAAAACACCGGTTTCTTTTTCTACGCCGTAAAATACTGGAGAATATAATTTTCCTGAAAAATTCACCGGAGAACCATGCGTTAAATGTCCGCCGTGAGACAAGTCGAAACCTAAAATTTTGTCACCCGGTTTTAAACAAGCTGCAAAAACTGCTGTGTTAGCTTGTGAACCTGAGTGCGGTTGTACGTTAACATATTCGGCACCGAATAAAGCTTTCGCTCTGTCGATGGCGATTTGTTCAATCACATCTACTACTTCACAGCCACCGTAATATCGCTTACCCGGATAGCCTTCAGCATATTTATTAGTCAATACCGAACCGGCGGCTTCCATTACTTGATCACTTACAAAGTTCTCAGAAGCAATTAGTTCTATTCCTTGGATTTGTCTTTCTTGTTCTTCAAGAATTAAGTCAAAAATTTGTTCGTCGCGTTGCATTTGAAATTATTTCGTTAAATTGAGGTCAAAATTACGAAAATCGTTTGTTAAATTAATAGTTAATGATATATTTGATTGCTAAATTTTCAACAACTAAATCAACACAATGATGCCCAATACAACTAACAATCCTAACCGAAAATCATGGCTTAATGTCCCGACCGACAGTGACTTCCCTATTCAAAATATTCCGTTTGGTGTTTTCTTGACCAAAGAAGATGTAATTACTATCGGAACCAGAATTGGAGATTATGCTATCGATTTAGGCGCATTACAGCAGTTAAATTATTTTGAAGGAATTGATTTAACTGATGATATGTTCATGCAAGACACGCTAAACGATTTTATTTCCGACGGAAAAAAAACATGGCGATTGGTAAGAAATCGCATCGGAGATATTTTTGACAGCAACAATCCGAAATTAAGAGACAATCTCGAACACCGAGAAATTGTAATATTCAAAATGGAAGATGTAGAAATGCAGCTTCCGGTGCTGATTGGCGATTATACCGATTTCTATTCGAGTAAAGAGCATGCCACCAATGTGGGTAAAATGTTCCGCGATCCGGCGAATGCTTTGTTGCCTAATTGGTTGCACATTCCGGTAGGTTACCACGGAAGAAGTTCTACTATTATTCCTTCGGGAATTCCGATTCACCGCCCGATGGGACAAACGTTACCCAATGGTGAAACCACTCCGGTTTTTGGTCCGTCACGTTTAGTTGATTTCGAATTAGAAACGGCTTTCATTACTACGGATGCCAATATTATGGGAGAAAACATTCCGGTTAATGAAGCAGAAGATTATATTTTCGGGATGGTATTGCTCAATGACTGGAGTGCTCGTGACATTCAAAAATGGGAATATGTGCCACTCGGGCCATTCTTAGCCAAAAACTTTGCTTCGTCAATTTCTCCGTGGATAGTTACTATGGATGCTTTGGAACCTTTCAGATGTAAAGGACCCAACCAAGAGCCAATGCCGCTTCCTTATTTGCAACAAAAAGGAAAAAATGCTTTCGACATTAATTTAGAGGTTTATATCGAACCTGAAAATGTAGAGCCGACTTTGGTTTCAAAATCCAACTTTAAGTATATGTATTGGTCCATGTCACAGCAATTGGCGCATCACACTTCAAATGGTTGTCGAGTGAATTCGGGCGATATGATGGGTTCGGGAACTATTTCAGGTCCGACACCCGATAGCTTTGGCTCAATGCTTGAATTGACTTGGGGCGGAAAAAATCCGATTATCATGAACGATGGTAGCGAACGAAAATTCATCAACGATAACGATACGGTAATTATGAAAGGATATTGTAAAAACCGTTCGGTTCGTATAGGATTCGGAGAAGTTGAAACCAAACTTTTACCACCATTCGTTAGAAAATAAGATTCAATTGCAATATCAAATTGCAATATTAAATTTCAAAACAAACAACAACACAATTTAATTTAAAATGAAAAACACTGCTTTAACACACGTTCATGAAAGTTTAGGAGCCAAAATGGTTCCATTTGCCGGATACAATATGCCGGTACAATATGAAGGTGTGAATGCCGAAC
>NZ_CAMLRU010000206.1 GCF_946482535.1 uncultured Flavobacterium sp. | reverse complement strand
ACTGGTTACATCGTTTAGCAAAAAAGTGTTTCTTTGTTATTGATATTTAAGCATCTTACTAACATAGTTATCGTTTTCGGAAATTAAGACTCTGGAGTAGTATTCACCAATATTGGAATTGTAAACAGATGAACCCACCAAGACTCCAATATAGTCTACCGGATTTGTTTCAAGGTAATTGGTTTCACCGGCGTTCCATTTGACCAAATTATCAATGGTTTGCCCATTTGAGGTAAAACCTATTAATTTAATTTCATTTTGAGCTTTCATTGGTAAAGAAAGCGAAGACACTAAACCGATAAAAATAAGTTTTGTAATTTTCTTTTTCATAATAATTTGATTTTGATTGATATACAAAACTAAAATATTGTTCCATAACTAACTTAAAATGCTAAACGAATTTCAAATTTTTATCATTTTTTTAATATTTGTTGTATGGCTTAATATTGCTTGAGCTTAATTTTCCTAGTACTGTAATAGCGTTTTATTAATAAATGCTAAACAAAAAATCCGCCTGGTTTTCACCGAACGGATTGATAGTAAAATTTATTATTTTTGATTACAAGTGAATCACTTCTCCGTAAGCATCGGCTACTGCTTCCATTACCGCTTCACTCATCGTGGGATGCGGATGTACTGCTTTTAAGATTTCGTGTCCTGTGGTTTCTAATTTACGCGCTACAACGGCTTCTGCAATCATATCGGTAACGCCGGCACCAATCATGTGGCAACCCAACCATTCTCCGTATTTGGCATCAAAAATTACTTTTACAAATCCGTCAGGAGTTCCTGCAGCTTTGGCTTTTCCTGAGGCAGTGAACGGGAATTTTCCAATTTTTAATTCGTATCCTTTCTCTTTGGCTGCTTTTTCGGTCAAACCTACTGAAGCAATCTCAGGTGTGGCATAAGTACAACCCGGAATGTTACCGTAGTCTAAAGGCTCAACATGCAAACCTTTGATTTTTTCAACACAAATTATCCCTTCGGCTGAGGCTACGTGTGCTAAAGCTTGTCCCGGAGTAACATCACCAATAGCGTAGTAACCCGGAACATTGGTTTGGTAAAAATCATTCACCAAAATTTTATCTTTATCGGTTTTAATTCCGGTTTCTTCTAAGCCAATGTTTTCGATATTGGTTTTGATTCCAACAGCCGAAAGCAAAATATCTGCTTCCAAAACTTCTTCGCCTTTGGCGGTTTTTACAAATGCTTTTACACCATTACCGCTAGTGTCAATTTTTTCTACAGAAGAATTCGTCATCACTGTGATACCTGATTTTTTCAACGAACGCTCAAATTGTTTAGAGATGTCTTCGTCTTCTACCGGAACTACATTCGGCATAAATTCCACAATAGTAACTTCAGTTCCCATGGAATTGTAGAAGTGAGCAAACTCAACACCAATCGCACCTGAACCTACTACAATCATTTTCTTAGGTTGTGACGGTAAAGTCATCGCTTGACGGTAGCCAATTACTTTTACACCATCTTGCGGCAAATTAGGCAATTCTCTCGAACGCGCTCCGGTCGCAATAATGATATGGTCTGCAGTGTACTCAGTCACTTTGCCGTCAGCCGCAGTTACCGCTACTTTTTTGCCTGGTTTTACTTTTCCGAAACCATCGATAACGTCGATTTTATTTTTCTTCATCAAGAACTGAACACCTTTGCTCATACCATCTGCAACGCCACGAGAACGAGCGATAACGGCATTGAAATCTTTGTCAAATGCTGATACGGTCAAACCGTAATCTGATGCATGTTTTAGGTAATCAAAAACCTGAGCCGATTTTAAAAGCGCTTTTGTTGGAATACAACCCCAATTCAAGCAAATTCCACCAAGGTTTTCTTTTTCGATTACAGCTACTTTAAAGCCTAATTGTGACGCGCGGATAGCCGTAACATAACCGCCCGGACCACTTCCTAAAACAATAATATCGTATTTCATATTTTAAATATTTTCAATGAATAATTGTGAGTGCGAATTTATGGATTTATTTTGAAAATTTCAGCCAATTCTTTTTCATTCGTAAGTAGTTGGTTCATTTCCTCAACGCCTTTTTTATTCAGGTGAATGGCATTATAAAAATAGTCTGTTTTGCTTCGGATAGATTCGACATTGACATCAATAAACGGAATGTTGAGCTGTTGGCAAATGGTTTTCGGTCTTTCAAAAGCAAAAGCATCATAAGTCGCTTGATAAACCGGCGTTTGTATGGCTATCAAACGAATATTGTTTTTTCGGCACAAATCATTCAATTCTTTTAAGGCTTGAGTAATACTCGGTATGTCTTTCGGTTTGAAAAAGTATTTTTTATTAATGTCCGAAATAGGATATTTAATCGTATCCCATTGTTCGTCATTCAACTCAAAACCTCTTGGAAAAGCATTAGATTTATTCAAAGTCACACAATCGATAAACATTTGGTATTTGAACAAAGCATAGAGCGGCACATAACGTTCGGCCGTATCAAATTGGAAATAATCCATGAAAGCTTGGTCTTCTTCTTTTGGAAAAAAAGCAAATCGAGCGTAGTCGTTTTTGTTGACCATTTTGGTGTTGTGTTCCAAACTGCCTGCGCTGATAAACGGGTCTATATTGAGCAAAACAAATTTAGGTGCTTTGTTTTTGGCCAAATAATTTTGCAATCTTAAAGTGGAAGCCATCAAATCGGAATGCCCGTTCATCCCAATGTTGACCGATTTTAATTGGAAATTATCTTCAAAAAATTGCGGATCAAAATGCGCCCAACAACGAGAACTTCCCATAAAAACCAAATCGGCATTAACATTGGAAGTCAGTTCTAAAGTATCGTAACCGGTAACCGATTTACCTTTGATTCTCAAAGAAACAGCGATTTGTATAAGCAATAAAAGGCTTATCAAAAGCAAAGCAAATAAGAAGCTATTTCTAAAAAACTGTTTCATTTAAAATTGCAAATAAATAAAGTCCTGATTCGAAACCGCACTCGAAAAATAATAAATCACCATGATTAGTAAACAATAGCCTAACCAACGCACTATTCTGGGTTGGTTTGTACCAAAGTGTTCCAGCGCATGTTCCTTCGTTTTGGCTTTCCATTCCATTATAAACATCAAAAGAATATAGCCTAAAATCGAACCAAAGTAAACCATTGAAACACCGTTTAAAACCGGTATTTGGAATAACGATTTAGCGCCTAAATGTTTATAAAAATCAAAGGCTTCGGTAATGCTCGTAGCTTTAAAAATCACAAAAGTCAGCATCACCAATGTAAAAGTCTTAAGCATATTGAAAACTTCCTTCAAACCGGTATTCGCTAATTTTTTCTTCTTGTTCATCGTTCCTTTCAGAATCAACGGGATGTAGTAAAGTCCGTGTAGAAAGCCGAACAAAATGTAGGTCCAATTTGCTCCGTGCCAAATTCCGATAAGCGTGAAATTGATGATGATGGCGAGGATCAAACCGTTATTGGCATAATCTCTAAAGAAAATACTCAGCGGTGTAAACACATATTCGGTCAACCAACTCGTCAACGAAATGTGCCATCTTCTCCAGAAATCAGCTATGTTTTGGGCAAAAAACGGGAAGTCGAAATTCTTGGTAATATTAAAACCAAGCAATCGCGCCACACCAATTGCCATATCGGAATAACCCGAAAAATCGGCATAGATTTGAATCGTGTACAAAAACATCCCAATCACGAGCGAACTCGCCGGTAGACTTTGATAATGGGCAAAAACGTCATTGGTAATCACCGCGCAATTGTTGGCAATGACCACTTTTTTAAACAAACCCCAAAGAATTTGTCGCAAACCATCAACAGCATTTTGGTAATTAAATTCTCTTTGAACTTCCAATTGTGGTATAAACGTTTTAGCCTTATCAATTGGTCCCGAAAGGATTGAAGGAAAGAACGCAACGTAGTTAAAAAACACCAGCCAATCTTTATAAGCTGTAATTTTTCCTTTATCAACATCCAATAAATAACTGATGGTTCTAAAGGTAAAAAAGCTAATGCCAAGCGGAACGATTAATTGTAAAGTAGTTAAGCCAAGCGAAATGCCTATCGAATGGAAAGC
>NZ_CAMLRU010000205.1 GCF_946482535.1 uncultured Flavobacterium sp. | reverse complement strand
AAGAAAAAGAGGAACATACATTAACACAACACCAAAAAATTGGATTTTTCGAAACCTTTCAGTGAAGCGCTCGTTAAGTTTGTTTCCAACTTGGCTTATCTAACGATTTTCATTAGTTTTTTCTCCAATTGGGGCGCTAATTACGCCAAATGGATAGCCGAAAAAGGCATTAATATGCCGGATATCGCTGATTTAAATTTAGACGGAGCTGACATTTGGCTCTTTATGGGAGTCGTGCTTCTAGTCATTGCCCAAATCTTTAAAAAAGGAGTAGAAATACAAACTGAAAACGAACTAACCATCTAAGTTATGCCGATAATTGTCAATGTAGATGTCATGATGGCCAAGCGAAAAATGTCGTTGAACGAGCTGTCAGAGAAAGTCGATTTAACCTTATCGAATCTTTCCATATTAAAAACAGGCAAAGCCAAAGCCATTCGGTTCAGCACGCTCGAAGCGATTTGTAAAGCTTTGGATTGTCAACCGGGCGATATTTTGGAATTCGTAGCCGAAGAAAAATAACGGTTTTTTTAAGAAGTTATGATCAGATAAACAACTGTTCCAGAAGGAAAGGACTTCGAACTATCGAAGAAGATTTTCTGACCATCGCTTTCGGCTTCCACCAAATAATGACTGCCTTTGTAATAACATTGGACAACCGTAACAGCCAATTCCGATTCGGCAACCACTTGTAATTGGTGAGGATATACATATCGTTTTTCGCCGTCGATTTCGATTTCATTCACATCGCCAAAAAGCGAGGCGATGTATTTGCTCGTTGGATTTTGGTATAAATTTTCAGGCGAATCGGAAGCGATGATTTGGCCGTTTTTCATCACCAAAACATCATCCGCAAACGACAATACATCAGAACTATCATGAGTCGCAACTATAGTTGTAATTTGCTTTTCTTGGAGATAGGCGAATAGTTTTCGGCGCAAACTGTTCTTCCTGAAATTGTCAATATGACTAAACGGTTCGTCTAACAACAACACTTCGGGTTCTAAAGCCAGTACTCGAGCCAAAGCCACCCGTTGCATTTGACCACCGCTTAAATATTGGGCTTTTACCGAAGCGAATTCAGTCATTTCAACTATCTCCAATAATTCGGCTATGCGCGCTTGTTTTTTATCGGCATAAATATTTGACAAATATTTACCCACATTTTCGGCCACGGTAATAAAAGGCATCAAATCGAAATCTTGGGCCAGATACTTCATGTATTCCATGCCGGGAATGAGATGAAATTTCGGTCCGAGTACTTCATTTTCATTCCAAAAAATTTGTCCCTCGTTTAAATCATATAAACCGTAAACCAATTTGAGCAAAGTGCTTTTCCCGCAACCGCTTTCGCCTATAACCGCTAAAATGTTGCCTTTCTCCAATTGAAAAGAAAGGGAATCAATGGTAGTTTTATCTTGATAAGCGAAGGAAATGTTTCGGACTTGTAGCATCTTAATTTTCTGAAAGGCAAACTTACGAACTTTATTAAAAAGATAAGAGCGACAAAACTCAAACGTGGAGCGTCGCTCTTACCAACCTAACCAATAAATAAACAATCTTTAATGCGGTAAATATTTTTCAAATGACTTAGTGTCGATGCGTGCTTTCAAATCGTGTAACAAATTATACAAGCCGAAAAAGGTTCGGTTGATGTACAAGAAATGCTTTGAACCTCGGTTGCCGTTCATTTTGCGGAGTTGGGTATCTTTAGAAAAATCTTCTCCCATTTGGGCAATTTTTCCGAAGAAATCGGCATCCGAGAAATCAAAATAATCCCCGTGAAACGGTTGCGTAAACAAGCTCAATAAGTCGTAGAATATTTTAGTGAAATACTCAATTTCTTTCGGGCTGTCGTCGTGTCGCAATATTTCAAGTTCGTATAGTTTTTCATTGAACAACTTCGGATTGTTGATGACTTCCGGTTTCGCCAATTCGAAGTACGGAACGTAAAATTCTTCCGGCACGTGTTTGATACAACCAAAATCTATAGCGACCAATTGTCCTTCGGCATCAATCAGGAAATTCCCGGGATGCGGATCGGCATGTACTTGCTTTAAATGATGCATTTGGTACATGTAAAAATCCCATAAAGCTTGCCCGATTTTGTCACCTTTGGCTCGGTCATCATTGTGCGAAGCAAATTCCGATAAATGTTCACCTTGTATCCATTCCATCGTTAAAATCTTCTCCGAAGAATATTCCGGGTAGTATTTCGGAAAACGCAAATTATCAATTTTCCCACACCAATCGGATACTTCGAGACTTTGTTTTAATTCTAAAACATAATCGGTTTCTTCTAATAATTTATTTTCTACTTCTTGAAAATATTTATCGGAATCTTTCCCTTTGATGTTGAACATTCTGATGGCAAACGGTTTGACCAAAGCCAAATCAGAACTTATACTTTCCGCCACTCCGGGATATTGGATTTTCACAGCAAAATTTTTCCCATCCTTGGTTGCTTTGTGTACCTGACCGATACTCGCGGCGTTCATGGCGTCCGGAGTGAAGGAATCGTATAACTCTTCGGGATATTTCCCTAAATATTTTTTGAATGTTTTTCGAACCAATGGCGCTGACAAAGGCGGCACCGAAAACTGTGACAAAGAAAATTTTTCGACATAAGCTTGTGGCATAATGCTTTTGTCCATGCTCAACATTTGAGCGACTTTCAAGGCGCTTCCTTTGAGGTTTTTTAAACCATCATAAATATCCTCGGCATTGTTTTCGTTTAATTTATCTCGTGTTAAAGACGGATTGACTATTTTTTCACCATAATAGGCCACATAGTTTCCTCCTACTTTAATGCCGGTTTTGACCAACTGTCCTGCTCGTTCAATTTTTCCGGTTGGAATTTTGTCTAATGTTTTCATTTATTGCATTTTTTCTTTCCAAAGGAATTTGCCCAAATCAAACAGACTTTCCAACGGTTTAGTATCTAATAAATCCACTGCTGTGTTCACCGATTTTTCAATCAACACATCGGTTTTTTCAAATCCTTTTGAAGTATCATCCATCCAAAATTTCAATAAAAACAAGAACTGAAGCCAAGCGCCTTCAGAGAAAACGGGTTCGGTTACTTTCGCCACTTTCCCGAATGGCTCTGAAGGTTCTGACTTTATTTTATCTACGATATAACGCTTAAAATGGTTTCTGAATTCTTTTAAATTTTTCAGGTTTTTCAGTCCTTCTTTATTTTCTTTTAAAGAGAACAACACATAGCTTCTGTTTAGAGTCAGGATTTCAAACAAAGTAAAATACAGTGTGAGTAGTTTATTTTTATCGGAATAAGTGTCGAAAGCTGCTTCCTTTTCAATAGTTGTAACCGCATTTTCAAAAAATTTGACCCAAATGGTTTGCTTAACCGCGTCGAGTGAACCAAAAAAAGAATAGAAATCACTTTCTTCAATGTGGTGCTTCTTGCAAAATACAAAAGCATTTTTGGGTTCCTCATTGGCTTCCAAAACATCATTCATGTATAAAGAAATGATGGAATCGTCATTTATCTTTTCTTTTTTTGCTTTTGCGCTTTTTGTTGTTGCCATGGTATAGGTTTTAAATACATTGTAAATTTATTAATGTTTAACTATTTTAAAAAATAACTAAACAAAAAGTTTTGTTAAATGTTGTTCAAAAAAAATGAAAAAAGAAAATTAAGATTGATTTGTCATTCAAAAAGCAACCTGATAATCAGCAAAAAATATTGAAAAACAACTTCAAAGGCTCCAATCACCTTTACATTGGCTCAACAAAAATTGAAGCCTGAAAAGAAATTGGATTTAAATGCAAACACCAATCACAGAAAACATAAGAGATGAGCGGTATTTTTTACACTAAGTTAAAATTAAAAATACCTGTATGGTTAATTTATACAATCTATAATTATTACTGTCTTTTTATAAAATATCTTTAATTGTGGAATAAAATCATTATTTGAGATTATGAAAAAACTACTAACTGCTCTGAACATTTTACTTCTTTTGATGGCATCAATTGACTTGAAAGCTCAAGTAGGCATAGGAACCACAAATCCGGATGGTGCATTAGATATTGTGGCTACCAATAATGGCTTATTAATACCAAGAG
>NZ_CAMLRU010000204.1 GCF_946482535.1 uncultured Flavobacterium sp. | reverse complement strand
TAGAGCTCCAGCCTTCCAAGCTGGTTGTCGCGAGTTCGAGCCTCGTCTTCCGCTCTTAAGTTAAAAACCTCTAACAATTGTTAGGGGTTTTTTTATACCTGAAGCCCACCGGGCTTCCTCCTCTTAATATCAAATGCTCTGAAAGTCTCAAACCTAAGTTTGGGACTTTTTTATTTTGGGAGTTGTCTCGTTGTAAGCAACGAGACCGGGCTTTCCACTATATCTTTTGCTTTGCAAAAGGATGCCGTTACAATCCCTAACTCAATTCTGATAAATCGCTACCGGTTTCCAGTTCTACCGGCACTTCATTCTGTCTGAAAACACGAGCGCTGAGATCTCCTTTCAAAATAATTTTTTCACCGGTTACTTCCAGCCAACTGCCTTCACGCAATCCTAAAACCGGAATGGTATTGAACGCATGGAATTCTTTAATTCTGGTTTCGCGGGTTTCACCCATGTGCTTGCTATTCAAATCAGGATCCAAATAATGCGGATTCAAATTAAATGGTATCAACCCCAAAGTTCTAAAACTCGGCGGATAAATAATCGGCATGTCATTCGTGGTTTGCATCGTTAAGCCGGTAATGTTACTTCCGGCACTTGAGCCTAAATAGGGTGTTCCGTTTTTCACCGTTTCGGCTAAAAGTTCCATGATATTGTGGGCATACAATTGGGTAACCAATAAAAAAGTATTGCCACCACCGGTAAAAATACCTTCTGCTTTTTGGATGCCTTCTGCCGGATTTTCAAATTCGTGCAAGCCTTTCACCCTTTTGTTTATTTTGGCGAAAGCCAAACGAACATTAGCCGTATAATCATCATGAGAAATACCGCCGGGACGGGCATAAGGGATAAAAACAATTTCGTGACAATCTTTAAAGTGATTTTCTAAAGTGGGCAACAAATACTCCAAATAAGTGCCACCGTGAACAGTTGAGGTACTGGCAATAATTAGTTTTTTCATGGTTTAACTGATTCTCTTCCAAAAGTAGTGTTTTTGCTGCTTTTATTTAACAAAAAATTACCAAGCCGTTGGCATTTATTTAGGAAAGCTCTAAGATATTTTTACCAAATCTAATCGCCGGTATGAATCATTTTATAAAAATAGCTTTATTGCTTTTCACGGTTACTGTAGCAACTGCTCAGACCAATGTTGTAAAAACCGTAAAGGGTAAAGTCATAGCGGAATCCATTGATTTAGACGGAATTTACATTATCAATCTCAAAAGCGATGTCGCTACAGCTACCGAAAAAGAAGGCTATTTTGCTATCAAAGCCAGCGTTGGCGATACTTTAATGTTTTCTGCTATTCAAATCAAAGGCAGGAAAATGGTCATCACCGCTGATGATTTTGAAAAAGAATTGCTTTTGGTCAAATTAGAACCAATGATGAATAAATTAGATGAGTTGGTTATCAAACAATACAAAAATATTAATGCCGTTTCTCTCGGGATTATTTCACCCAACACCAAGCATTATACTCCGGCAGAAAGAAAATTACGCACAGCCTCAGGCGATGGAATTTCAGGCAATACAGATGGTACTTCGGGCGCGTCTGCTGGGCTTGATCCTTTATTCAACTGGATTTCCGGTCGAACCGCCATGTTGGAAAAAGAAGTAGCAGTAGAGAAAAAAGAAACCTTGCTTCAAAAAATTGAAAACCAATTCTCTCTGGATTATTTCACCAAGAAATTAAAAATTCCAGAACCCTACGTTAAAGGCTTTTGGTATTTTGTGGTGGAAGACTTCGCATTTGTGAATGCTATGAATTTGAAAAACAAAACCATGGCTACTTTTGTGTTGGCCGAATTGGCCGTAAAATATACCGATTTATTGAAAGCTGAAGATAAATAGTTAGTATTTTTGGAGCACTCAAAATTCACGGGAATGAAGTTTACAATTTTCTTTGCCTTTTTCTTTATCCAAAGTGTCGCCTTTTGTCAGTCGACTGAGTTGACTTTTTTGAGGGGGAAAATCATTTGTCCCATCAAAGAATTAGGCGAAGTCAATATTTTTAACCTTCGTTCTGAAGCGGTAACCAATTCAAATGAGAGTGGCAATTATTCTCTATTTGTCAAAGTGGGCGACACGCTCGAATTCAAAAGTTTGCAAATTGAAAGCCAAAAAATTGTCATTCGCGAAGCTGATTTGCAAAAAACACTTTTAGTAACCAATTTGGCGCCCAAAACCATAGATTTGTCAGAAGTGGAAATCAAAGATTACAGTCATATCAATGCGGTATCTTTGGGGATTTTAGAAAAACCGGCCAAAAAATATACACCGGCCGAAAGACGATTAAGAGCCGCTGAAACTTTTCATTGGTACAGTCCGTTACTAATTCCGTTAGGCGGGATGAGTTTTGACGGCCTATTAAACGCCATCAGTGGCAGAACGGCGATGCTGCAAAAAGAATTGGTTGTTGAAAGGAAAGAGCGCATGATGTTAAAAATTGAAAACCAATTTCCAAATGATTATTGTGTCAAAAAGCTCAAGATTCCGCAAGAATACGTCAAAGGGTTTTTATACTACATAGCGGATGACGTAAAATTAACGGCCTATATCAACGAGAAAAATAAAGGAATGTCAGAGTTTAGAATGAGTGAGTTGGCGACCGCCTATTTGGCTTTAATAAAAACCGCCGGCAAATAATAAGTCAGAGTATGAAAAAGATATTAAAATCAGTCGTTTTGTTAATGCTTTTTTTCGGATTGACTTCGATGGCAGCGCATCGTTTTTATGTGGCTATCTATCAAATCAACTTTGTGCCGGAGAAAAAAAGACTCGAAATTACTACGCGTATTTTTATGGACGATTTAAATGACGCAGTAACTAAGGCCTATAAAAAAAACACCAACATCGGAACCGAAAAAGAAACACCCGAAGACATTGCTTTATTAAAAAAATACCTGACCGAACATTTTAAATTGACGGTTAACGGGAAGTCAAAAGCCTATACTTACTTGAGTAGCGAAGTCGAAAGTAACGTGGTGATTTGCTATTTAAGCATCAAAGAAATTTCGAAAATGTCCTCGCTTCAGGTTGAGAATTCTATTCTGACAGAAGTGCATTCCGAGCAGCAAAATATCATCCAATATAACAATAACGGCAAGAAACAGAATCTTTTACTATCTTCGTCAATCACTAAAGGAATGTTAAAATAATTTTTGATTTTATTTCAGAATCCAAATTTATTTTACATTTATGACCTTAAAGTAATTGCTATGATAGGAAGAACAAAGATTTTATCATTTTTGTTGGTAATAAGTATGGGTTTGATGCAAGCCCAAGAAGCTCCAAAAACAACCAAATCAGAAGAAAGAAATCCGGATAAATTTAAGCAAATGTATGATTTGTTGGCCACGCCCAATATGTATCGTACGGCTTCAGGTGCGCCCGGCCCAGAATATTATCAGCAACAAGCCGATTATAAAATCGATGTAGAGCTGGATGACAAAAACCAAAAGTTGTATGGTACCGAAACCATAACTTACACTAACAATGCTAAGGAATCACTGGATTATCTTTGGGTACAATTAGACCAAAACGAAAAGGCCAGAAACTCCAATTCACCTTTGGTGGAAAGCAATAAAACCGATCCGGCCATTTCAGCCCAAGCCTTTTCCAGAAAATATTTAGAAGAAGATTTTGACGGCGGATTCCGCATCGAGTACGTCAAAGACGCCCAAGGCAATCCCATGACTTATACCATAAACCAAACCATGATGCGTATCGAGTTGCCTAAACTTTTGAAAAACAAAGAAAAAATTACCTTCTCTATCAAATGGTGGTATAATATCAACAATTACATAGTTGACGGCGGCCGTTCCGGTTACGAGCATTTTGAAAAAGATGGTAACAATTTATATGTTTTGGCGCAGTTTTATCCCAGAATGGCGGTTTACAGCGATGTTGAAGGTTGGCAAAATATGCAGTTTTGGGGTTCGGGAGAATTTGCACTGACTTTTGGAAATTATGAAGTAAACATCACCGTTCCGGCCGATCATATCATGGAAGCCACAGGAACTTTACTCAATAGAAGCGAGGTATTCACTCCGGCCCAATTAAAAAGATATGCCGAAGCCGAAAAGTCTTTTGACAAACCGGTAATAGTAGTTACTCAAGCCGAAGCCGAAGCAGCAGAAAAAGG
>NZ_CAMLRU010000203.1 GCF_946482535.1 uncultured Flavobacterium sp. | reverse complement strand
GCGATGCAGATGGATTATGGGAAGGTCATGATGTGATGAAAGTCGCTTCTTATGTGGGTTGGCTCAAAAATAAAGCCTTGGTTCTAGATTTTTATAACCAAAGAAGAAGACAATTACATCAGGTAAAGCCTAATCTCGGGCATACCACATTGGCCCAATTAGAGCAAGATTTCGACGTTCACATCATTACCCAAAATGTAGATAATTTGCACGAGCAAGCCGGAAGTACAAAAGTCTTGCATTTGCATGGGGAATTGTTAAAAGTGAGAAGCGACTCACATCAATTTGAAGTTTTAGATTGGACTTCGGATTTAAATATAGGCGATGTCGATTCGAAAGGAACTCAACTACGACCAAATATTGTTTGGTTTGGCGAAGCCGTTCCTGCGATTGAAGAAGCAATAGGTATTGTTGAAACGGCCGATTATCTGGCAGTCATTGGAACTTCATTGCAAGTTTATCCTGCGGCAGGTTTAATGCATTATGCCCATCGAAATATACCGGTGTTTTACATCGATCCTAAACCGGCCTCGATTTATGATTTGCAAAATCCCCTAGAAGTTATACCCATGAATGCTACTGAAGGCGTTCCGTTGTTAAGAGAAAAATTACTTGATTTTAGATAAAAAACTCATCACTCATAACTCATAACTTACAACTTATAACTATTTTTGCACCTTCAAACAACAACACACAACAGATGTCACTAACAACTTTAAATGCCATTTCGCCCATAGATGGAAGATACCGTAAAGCAACTAAATCTTTGGCACCGTTTTTCTCCGAAGAAGCTTTGATTAAATACAGAGTTTTGGTTGAGGTAGAATATTTTATTGCGCTATGCGAAAGCGATTTACCACAATTAAAAGGAGTGAACAAAAGCAGCTTTGATGCCTTGAAAAATCTGTACATTAATTTTACTACAGAGGATGCTCAGGTAATTAAAGAAACCGAAAAAACTACGAATCACGACGTTAAAGCCGTGGAGTATTTTATCAAAGATAAATTTGAAACTTTAGGATTGAGTGATTATAAAGAATTCATTCACTTCGGATTGACTTCTCAAGATATTAATAACACTGCGATTCCGCTTTCGACTAAAGAAGCTTTTGAAAAAGTATACATGCCAAGCTTGATTGCTTTAATTGCCAAGTTAAAAGAGTTGAGCATGGAATGGAAAGACATTCCCATGTTGGCCAGAACTCATGGTCAGCCGGCTTCACCAACTCGCTTAGGGAAAGAGATTTTGGTTTTTGTGGAGCGTTTGGAAGAGCAAATGCGTTTGTTATTCAATATTCCGTTTGCCGCTAAATTTGGTGGCGCAACAGGAAATTACAACGCACATCACGTAGCTTATCCTAATGTAGATTGGAAGCAATTCGGAACCACTTTCGTAGAAGAAGTACTTGGGTTGCAACATTCTTTTCCAACCACACAAATTGAGCATTACGACCATTTTGCAGCCTTTTTTGATGCTTTGAAAAGAATCAACACCATCATCATCGATTTAGACCGAGATATTTGGACCTATGTTTCGATGGATTATTTTAAGCAAAAAATCAAAGCAGGAGAAATAGGTTCTTCGGCTATGCCACATAAAGTAAACCCCATTGATTTTGAAAATTCTGAAGGTAACTTAGGGATTGCCAATGCGATTTTTGAACACCTTTCGGCTAAATTACCTATTTCAAGATTACAACGCGATTTGACTGATAGCACGGTTTTAAGAAATGTCGGAGTTCCTTTCGGACATACCATCATTGCTTTTGAAGCGACTTTAAAAGGGTTGAATAAATTGTTGCTAAACGAATCCAAATTTGCCGAAGATTTAGAGAAAAACTGGGCCGTAGTAGCCGAAGCCATTCAAACTATTTTGCGTCGTGAAGGTTACCCAAATCCTTACGAAGCCTTGAAAGGATTGACCCGAACGAATGAAGTAATGAACAAAGAATCCATTCATGCATTTATAGGAACTTTAAATGTTTCGGATGAAATTAAGTCGGAATTATTGGCCATTACACCGAGTAATTATTTAGGGATTTAATCTCAAATTTTATTATAAAAACAAAAGGCATAAGATTCAACTTATGCCTTTTTACTTTTCCCTTATTACTAAGAGTTATCTTGAATAATTCGGAGCTTCTTTAGTAATTGTTACATTATGCGGATGACTTTCTCCGATTCCGCTGGTGGTAATGCGAACAAAGCGACCGGATTCTTGTAAGGTTGGTACATCTTTAGCACCGCAATAACCCATACCGGCACGAAGACCACCGATGAATTGTTGCATGCTTTCGTTTAATTCGCCTTTGTAAGGTACTCGACCAACAATTCCTTCCGGCACTAATTTTTTGATATCGTCTTCCACATCTTGGAAATAGCGGTCTTTAGAGCCTTCTTGCATGGCTTCTACTGAACCCATACCGCGGTATGATTTGAATTTTCTACCTTCAAAAATGATGGTTTCGCCCGGAGATTCTTTGGTTCCGGCTAATAATGAACCCAGCATTACGCTGTCGGCACCGGCTGCAATAGCTTTCGGAATATCGCCTGTATAGCGAATACCGCCATCTGCAATTACCGGAACTCCGGTTCCTCTTAAAGCTGCGGCTACTTCTAATACGGCAGAAAATTGCGGGAATCCGACACCGGCAACAACTCTAGTAGTACAAATTGAACCCGGTCCAATTCCCACTTTCACGGCATCGGCACCATTTTCAACCAAATACAAAGCAGCTTCCGGAGTGGCAATATTACCAACCACAACGTCAAGTTCAGGAAACTTGGCTTTGACTTCTTTTAAAACACTCACTACACCTTTCGTATGTCCGTGGGCCGTATCAATAATTACCGCATCAACCCCCGCATTCACAAGTGCTGTGGCTCTTTCCAAAGCATCAGCGGTAACGCCTAAAGCTGCCGCCACTCTTAAACGACCAAATTTGTCTTTGTTCGCAATGGGTTTTTGAGTCAGCTTAGTGATATCTCTGAAAGTAATTAACCCGACTAATTTGTTTTGGGTATCAACTACCGGTAGTTTTTCAATTTTGTTTTGCTGTAAAATACCTTCCGCTTCTTGCAATGTAGTGCCGACTGCGGCAGTGACTAAATTTTTAGAAGTCATGACCTCGGTAATTGGTCTCGAATTTATTTTTTCAAATCGCAAATCTCTGTTAGTAGCAATTCCTTTCAAGATGCCATTTTCATCAACTACAGGAATACCGCCGATGCCAAACTCTTTCATGGCCATTTTTGCATCGCCAACAGTGGCGGTTAAAGGTAAGGTTACAGGGTCAATTATCATTCCGGCTTCGGCACGCTTCACTTTACGTACTTTCGCAGCTTGTTGTTCGATGGTCATGTTTTTGTGCAAAACACCAATACCGCCTTCTTGTGCCATAGCTATCGCCATAGCGCTTTCGGTTACGGTATCCATCGCTGCGGAAACAATAGGAACATTTAAAGTAATGTTTTTCGAAAACTTCGATTGTATACTAACTTCGCGCGGTAAAACTTCAGAATAATTCGGGATTAGCAGTACATCGTCGTAGGTAAGTCCTTCACCAACGATTTTAGTGGCGTGTGCTTTCATGTTGCAATTTGTAGTTGTAGTTAAATTGCGTGCAAATATAATGAAAAGTTGGAAGTTAGTGGTTAGAAGTCGGAAGTTTTTAATGATAAGCCTTAAAAATTTTAGAAGCTTCGTTGTAAGCGCTTTCAAAACTCATCGGACTGGTGTTGGTATTTTCCTTTTGAGCGGTGAAATAGGATAGGAGTTTTTCGGTTGGCATATTACCGGTTAAATCATCTTTGGCCATCGGGCAACCACCAAATCCTTGAATCGCACCATCAAATCTTCGGCAACCGGCTTTATAAGCAGCATCAACTTTTTCGTGCCATTTGTCGGGTGTAGTATGCAAATGCGCCCCAAACTCTACTTTGGGATATTTCGGAATCAAATTCGAAAATAAATAATCAATCACATCAGGGGTAGAACTGCCAATGGTATCGGAAAGCGATAAAATTTTCACGCCCATATGGGCCAATCGTTCTGTCCATTCGCCAACAATTTCCACATTCCAAGGATCGCCATACGGATTGCCGAATCCCATAGAAAGATAGGCTACGACTTCTTTATCAGAAGCATTAGCGATATC
>NZ_CAMLRU010000202.1 GCF_946482535.1 uncultured Flavobacterium sp. | reverse complement strand
GAACAATGGGAAGAAGATTCTAAAAGCAACCGTATTCGTGTAACCGAAGATAATGTAGCCGATGTAGTATCGATGATGACCGGAATTCCGGTGAATCGTATTGCCCAAACGGAAAGCAATAAGTTGGCCCACCTACCCGATTTAATCAAAGGAAAAGTAATCGGACAAGACGAAGCGGTGTTGAAAATCGCCCGTTCAATTCAAAGAAATCGTGCCGGTCTGAAAGACCCGAATCGTCCGATTGGTTCGTTTATTTTCTTAGGATCAACGGGTGTCGGAAAAACACAATTGGCCAAAGTATTAGCCAAAGAATTATTCGATTCTGAAGATGCGTTAATTCGAATCGATATGAGCGAATACATGGAAAAATTTGCTATTTCTCGTTTAATCGGTGCGCCTCCGGGTTACGTGGGTTATGAAGAAGGCGGACAATTGACCGAAAAAGTGCGCAGAAAACCCTATTGTGTAGTATTGTTGGATGAAATCGAAAAAGCGCATCCGGATGTATTCAATATGATGTTACAAGTGTTAGATGACGGATATTTGACCGATAGTTTGGGTCGTAAAATCGACTTCAAAAACACGATTATCATCATGACTTCTAACGTTGGTGCTCGTCAGTTGAAAGATTTCGGACAAGGAGTTGGTTTCGGTACTTCTGCTAAAGTAGCGCAAGCCGATGAACATTCGAAAAGCGTGATTGAAAATGCCTTGAAAAAAACTTTTGCTCCTGAATTCTTAAACAGAATTGACGATGTAATCGTATTCAATCCGTTGGAAAAACACGACATCGATTTGATTATCGAAATCGAATTGAAAAAATTGTACGCTCGTGTAGAAGAGTTAGGCTATATCTTGAAACTGTCCGATACTGCCAAAGCTTTTATAGCTGATAAAGGTTTCGACAAACAATTTGGCGCCCGACCTTTAAAACGTGCCATTCAGAAATATGTTGAAGATGCTTTAGCCGAAGAAATTATCACTTCGAAAATAGCCTCAGGCGATGAAATTTTTATGGATTTAGACGAAGCTTCACAAGAGTTGACCGTTACCATCCAGAAAGCGGAAAAGCCGACAAAATAAGATAGTTTAATCTTTACAAGCCACGAATTACCGAATAATTGATACTGTTTTTATTCGAAAATTCGTGGCTTTTTTAATTTTTAATCAATGCCAATAAACAAAATCATATTAGGTTCCGAAGAATGGTGCTCCTTTCCCGAACTCGGAATTCCGGCCATCAAAGCCCGTGTGGATTCGGGAGCCAAAACTTCGGCTTTACACGCCATAAACATTGCGCCTTTTGTAAAAGACACCGAAAACTGGGTGAAGTTTGATATCAATCCGATACAAAACAACCTCAAAACGGTTATTCATTGTGAAGCCAAATTGGTTGACAAACGCATTGTCAAAAGTTCGAGTGGCTTTCGTGAACAACGTTATGTGATTAAAACCAATTTATGTATCGGCAACGATACTTGGGAAATTGAAATGACCTTAACCAACCGTGATTCCATGGGTTTCCGAATGTTGTTAGGTCGTGAAGCCATGAGCGGCAGAATCTTAGTGGATCCGGAACAGAAATACTTATTGGGCCAAACATCCACCGAAAGTTTGAAAGATTTGTACCAAAATGCCATTACAACTAAAACCGGTTTGCGCATAGGCGTTTTGGCGAGTAATCCGGAGTTGTACAGCAACAAACGCATTATGGAAGCCGGTGAAATGCGCGGTCACGAAATGCATTTTCTAAACATCAAAGAGTGTTACATGAAACTCGATGCCGACAAACCCGAAATTCATTACCGTGGTGGAAAAATATTAGACAATTTCGACGCAATTATCCCTAGAATTCGTCCAAGTATTACTTTTTACGGTTGTGCTCTGACGCGTCAGTTTGAAGCAATGAAAGTTTTTTGTTTGAATTCAGCGGCAGCGATAACCCAATCGAGAGACAAATTGTTTTCGCTTCAATTGTTATTACACCACGGCGTTGATATTCCGACAACGGGATTTGCCAATTCTCCCCTAGATACCGATGATTTGATTAAGATGGTAGGCGGTTCACCACTGATTGTAAAGCTTTTAGAAGGAACACAAGGAAAAGGTGTCGTTTTAGCCGAAACCAAAAAAGCGGCCGAATCAGTAATCAATGCTTTCAAAAGTTTGAATGCCAATATTTTGGTACAAGAATTCATCAAGGAAGCGAACGGTAAAGATTTACGATTATTTGTAGTAGACGGCAAAGTGGTTGCTGCCATCCAACGAGAAGCTGCTGCGGGCGAATTCCGAGCCAACATTCATATGGGCGGCACGGCTTCGGTAATTAAACCGACTTCCGAAGAAAAGAAAATTGCCATCAAAGCGGCCAAAGCTATGGATTTAAAAGTGGCCGGTGTTGACATCATTCGTTCCTCCAAAGGTCCGTTATTGTTGGAAGTCAACTCTTCTCCCGGACTCGAAGGTATCGAAGGCGCCACCAACAAAGACATCGCCGGAGAAATGATTAAAGCGATTGAGAAGAATTTCAAACGACAATTTGAAATAAAAACAGAGATAAATAACGACCTGAAAATTCCAAATGAATAAAAACCGACTCGAAGCTTTCAGTGATGGTGTTTTAGCCATTATTATCACCATCATGGTATTGGAGTTTAAAGTGCCTGATGACACTACTTTTGAAGCGGTAATTCCGCTATTCCACAAGTTCCTGAGTTATATACTGAGCTTTATTTATGTCGGGATTTATTGGAACAATCACCACCATATGATGCACACGGTGAAACGTGTTAACGGCACTATTCTTTGGGCCAATTTACATTTGTTGTTTTGGCTATCGCTAATTCCGTTTACCACGGCTTGGATTGGAGAGCATCACTTTGCGCCTTTTCCGATGATGTTGTACGGAGTGATTTTATTAATGAATGCCATCGCCTATTTCATTTTGCAGAGTGTGATTCTGAAACACCACGGTAAAGATTCATTACTTTCAAAAGCGATTGGAAAAGATTTTAAAGGAAAAGCCTCAGTTGTTTTGTATTTGATAGCCGTTTTTGCCAGTAAGCATTACACCGAAATTTCAGGGGCAATTTATATACTGGTAGCCTTAATTTGGTTGGTTCCCGATAAAAGAATTGAACGCATTTTTAACGAAACCGACTAACTCAGAACTTGAAACCTGAAACTTGAAACCTGAAACTTGAAACTTGAAACAAAAACAACAATGAACTTACTTTCTCAAATTATCATCGGATTCATAGCGGTATTACATATCTACATTTTATGGCTGGAAATGTTTGCTTGGACCACTCGTGCCAAAAAAGTATTCAAAACCATACCCGAAGACCAGTTTGAAAAGACCAAAGTTTTAGCGGCCAATCAAGGCTTGTACAATGGCTTTTTAGCTGCAGGATTGATTTGGTCACTAATAATTTGTGATGCCGATTGGAGTAAAAACATAGCCTTGTTTTTCCTGAGCTGTGTTTTAGTAGCCGGAATTTACGGCGCTCTAACGGCTTCCAAAAGAATTTTCTTTGTTCAAGCAGTTCCGGCTATATTGGGTTTGCTGAGTTTAATCTTCTAAATCAATCGCAAAACTGTTCAAAAACGCTACCGAGTTTTCAATGTCGTAATGCAAGATTCTGTCTTCTTTAACTAAAGGCACTTCTTCACGGTACGATTTTATAAACATTTCAATAAACTCACTTGATTTTAATGGTTGTCTGAAAGCAATCGCCTGAGAAGCATTCATCAACTCAATCGCCAAAATGCGTTCCAGGTTTTCCATAATGCGAAGGGTTTTCGTTGCCGCATTCGCTCCCATACTCACGTGGTCTTCTTGTCCGTTTGAAGAAACAATGCTATCCACACTGGCCGGAGAAGCCAATTGTTTGTTCTGACTGGCTATACTGGCAGCCGTATATTGCGGAATCATAAAACCTGAGTTCAAGCCAGGATTTTCAACCAAAAATGCAGGTAAACCTCTCAATCCTGAAATCAATTGATATGTTCTTCTCTCAGATATACTTCCTAATTCAGCTAAAGCCAAACCTAAAAAGTCTAAGGCTAATGCCAAAGGTTGTCCGTGGAAATTTCCGCCGGATATTATCAAATCTTCATTTTTAAAGATATTCGGGTTATCGGTAACCGAGTTGATTTCAG
>NZ_CAMLRU010000201.1 GCF_946482535.1 uncultured Flavobacterium sp. | reverse complement strand
CCATTGCTTTGTTGGGCAAAACTATCCGTCAGCAAATTCAAACTCGCACCAAAAGCTCCGGCTCCATTGGTTGAAGTTCCAACTCCTCTTTGCAATTGCAAACTTTCAACAGAAGAAGCAAAATCGGGCATGTTGACCCAAAATGTCCCGTGGCTTTCGGCATCGTTATAAGGAATCCCGTTGATGGTAATGTTGACTCTGGTGGCATCGCTTCCACGCACGCGAATTCCGGTGTAACCCACGCCATTTCCGGCATCGGAAGTCGTTACGACAGACGGCATGTAATTCATCAAAATAGGAATGTCTTGTCCGAGATTGCGAAGTTTGATTTCTTTTTTGTCTAAGTTACTGAAAGAAACCGGTGTTTTAGTAGTGACGCGAACGGCAGAAACCAAGACTTCATCAAGGGCGTTGACTTTGGTAGAGTCTTTGGTTTTTTCCTGTGAAAAGACTGCAGATGGCAGAGCAAATAAGACCGAAAAAAGAATGGTCTTCGTACTTCGTGATTTGTACTTTGTACTTTTTGTGAATAAAGTTTTCATTCGTAAAATGTTACGAATAAAAGGGGTAATTATTCTTGGTTAAAATTAAAATTGATACTCTCGACAAGACAAACGTGCACTTTTATCCTGTCTAATCCCTAAACAGCATTACCTGTTCCAGGTTCTTTGGGTATAATCTCAGCTCGTTATTTAGAGCACCCCTTTGAGACGTGGCGAAGGTAATTATAAATTATGAATTACGAATTATGAATTTTTAAAGTTTTGGTTTCTTTCGGCTTTGTTTGAGTTCCGAAAGATTGCGCTTGGCCTTGATTCGTTTTTCAATAACAGTGCGCGGCACGGCTGTTTTCTTTCTTTTTTTGGGAACCAATAAAGATTTATTAATAAGTTCCAAAAATCGTTTGGTGACTATCGTTTTGTTTTTAAGTTGGCTTCGGTCTTCGTCGCAGTTTAAGATTAAAATTTGTTCCGATGTTAATCTAGTATTCAGCTTATTCACCAATAATTCTTTTTCTTCTTCCGATAAGGCCTGCGAATTTTTTAAATCGAAAGTCAGCACTACTTTTGAAGCCACTTTGTTGACATTTTGCCCACCTGCGCCCGAACTTCTAACGGCTTTGAATTGGAGTTCCGTTAGGATTAAATCAGTTTTCATATTGGGGTTGGTGTGCCGGTTTGAGCAAGTCATTAACGGTTTTCACCGGATTGAAAGTCACCAAAGGCACTTCGACAAAAACGGTTATCCATTTGGCCATGGCACCGTTCCAAAGTCCGGGTAATTCATAGCCTTTGATTTCTTTTCCTCTGTTGTTTTTGTGGACAATAAAACCGGTGCTGTGGTCTACAAATTGTTTCAAATCAAACTTTTGTCCTTTATAATTTTTGGTGGCACAAACCAAATCAACCGGATTAAAATGAGTGGCTTTGGCCAAGATAGCTGCCTGCTCTGAATCGTGAGTGTCGACTTGTGAACTTTCTACAATTTGCAGCGAAACATTCCCTTTAAAACTTCTTACCCAGAATGGTCCTCCGCCGGGTTCGCCTTCATTTTTAACCATTCCGCAAACGCGAATCGGTCGGTTTAGTTTGTTTAGGATAAAGTCGATTTTGTTTTCTAAAGTATATTTAGAAAAGTCATCCGGTACGTCAATATTCAGCTTTTCTTTCATGAAAGCTATAATAGCCGCGATACTTTCTTCTTTTATTGCTTTACGCCCAATGGCCTCCAATATTTGAAACACGGCTTCTTGCAGCTCGAGTAAGATTCCCGCTAAGCCTTTTTTATAGAGTGTGATTTCTTCTATATGATTCTGGATTACATTGTCGATGTTTTTGATGAAAATCACATCTGCTTCCAATTCATTTAAATTATTAATCAGCGCACCATGTCCGCCCGGACGAAAAGTCAATTCATTATACTCATTTCGAAACGGTTGGTTATTGAGGTCAACCGCAATAGTATCGGTGCTTTTGTCTTGGTAGGAATAACCAATGTTTAGTTTGGTATTGGATTTGGATTCTACTTTTTCTTTGACTTCCTCGATGACTTTCTTGAATAAATCTTCATGGTTTTCAGAAACGGTAAAATGCAAGTGTGATTCCATATTGGACGAAGCATAAAAAGCACATTCGTTCAAATGTTCTTCCACCGGTGTGGCAATATGGTCTTTGTATTTGTGAAAGTCGAGCACTGCTTTGGGTTTGTTGGCAAAATCGAAATAATCTGTCGCCAACATTAATTTGATGAAATGATAACTTTTTTCGTGACTTTCCAACTCATAATAATTGGGATGCAGTTGTTTTATTTTGGATTTGACCGCTTCATAAAAAGGAAACTTTTCAATTCCGGCTAAAAAAGTCGGAAGGTTTTTGTCTTTTTTACGGTTGATGTAGGCATTAATAGTTTCGTTTTCATGGTCGAAATCGATTAGAAACTCGTTTAAAAATTTAAACATTCTGCTGGCCGCACCGGAGGCCGGAACAAACTTTTTGAGCTTGAGATTAGATTTTCTTTGGTCGAAAAAAGCGGCTTGCTTTTCAAATTCCTCTCGGGTTAATTTTACGATACCGTCATTAATCGTTGCCGGTCTCTCAAGATAAATTTTAGGAATCCCCGATTCGAAGAGCAACAATTCGCCTTCAATTTTATCCAAAGAAATCCCATGCGCTTTGATTTGCTCAAAGTTGGCTGCAGTAAATCCGTATTTTTGGGCTAGGCTTTCTTTTCTTGTAAAATTCTCTTCCATTCCAAATAGCCGTAAACGGCAATAATTGTAAATATTAAATATTGGATAGCGGTAAACGAATAGCCTTTAGCAAAGTACATCGGAATGGAAATCACATCTCCGACAATCCATAAAATCCAATTTTCTATTTTTCGTTTGGCCATCAGCCACATCCCTACAAAGAAAATTCCCGTAACCAAAGTATCAATGTAGGATGTCCAGTGGGTAAATTTATCAAAAATTGTGTAAACCGAGACCACAAAAACGATAGTTAACACAAATATGATGAGAGACCACTTCTTTTCTGACAAAGTCATTCCGGAAATAGGATACGCTATTATCTCCTCTTTTTTTCTGGTCCAATGGTACCATCCGTAAATACTCATGATGACATAATAGAAATTGATCATCATATCGCCTAACAAGGACCATTTCCATAATAAATAGACATAAATCGCTGTGTTAATTATGCCTGTCGGAAATACCCAAATGTTGTTTTTTTTGGCCAACCATACACTCAGCAATCCAAAGAAAATAGCGGTCAATTCGAGAACTATTTCATGGGTCGGATAGTTTTTATATTGAGAAAATAAGAATTCGAGCATTAATCAAAAAAGTTTGGATCATTTTCAAAAGCAGTTCCAATAACCACCATATCGGCACCGGCATTAAAGGCTTCATCTATGCCTTTTTTGGAACGGATTCCGCCACCTACGATTAACGGAATTGAGATTCTTTGGGCAACTGTTTTTATCATTTCTAAAGGAACGGCTTTTTGGGCACCGCTTCCGGCTTCAAGATAGATTAATTGGTTTCCTGTAAATTCTCCGGCTTTGGCAGTTTGCGCGGCATAATCGTGATTGTCACGAGCTAAGGGTTTGGTTTGAGAAACTCTTTCCACAGCCGTTTCACTGCCGCTTTCGATAAGGATATAACCGGTAGAAATTACTTCCAGATTGATTTTTTCCAATAGGGGAACAGCGTCAATTTGGTGTTCAATCAAATAATCCGGGTTTCGGCCAGAGAGTAATTGCAAGAACAATATCCCGTCCGCTTCAGCCGAAATTTGCGCCGAATTGCCCGGAAAAAGCAGCACCGGTAAATGGGTTGATTGTTTTATGGCCGCAATTAAATCACACAAATGATTGCCTTCAAAAGAACTGCCGCCTACCAGAATGTGCGTTGCCGAAGACAGATTGATTTTGTCTACCAAACCCATAATAGAATCCATCGACAATTTATCAGGATCCAAAAGAATGGCCAAGTGTTTTTGATTTTTTGATTTGGATTGTACTATTGCTTGGTATATCTTCATTGTTATTTTTTACTTTCAAAAGCACATACAAAAACATAATTTTCGATAAAATCAAAAAGAATATCAAAGTATTCTACTTTATTGTTGAACCGCAATTCGACGGTACATTTTTTATCGGCTAAAGAAAAATCATTTTC
>NZ_CAMLRU010000200.1 GCF_946482535.1 uncultured Flavobacterium sp. | reverse complement strand
CAAGGATAATTATGGCAAGAATAGCAGGGGTAGATATCCCAAAAAACAAAAGAGGAGTTATCGCTTTAACCTACATCTTCGGAATAGGTAAAAGTAGAGCAATTGAGATTTTAGAAAAAGCTCAAGTAAGCCAAGATAAAAAAGTTCAAGATTGGAATGATGACGAAATCGGAGGAATCCGTGACGCCGTATCATACTACAAAATTGAAGGTGAACTTCGTTCAGAAGTGTCATTACACATCAAACGTTTAATGGATATTGGATGTTATAGAGGTATCCGTCACAGATCTGGTCTTCCGTTAAGAGGACAAAGAACTAAGAACAACTCTAGAACAAGAAAAGGTAAAAGAAAAACTGTTGCTAACAAGAAAAAAGCAACTAAATAATAAATAGTATGGCTAAAACGACTGCAAAAAAACGTAAAGTTATCGTTGAATCAACGGGTGAAGCTCATATTAATGCAACCTTCAACAACATCATCATTTCGTTAACTAACAAAAAAGGTGAAGTTATTTCTTGGTCTTCAGCCGGTAAAATGGGCTTTAGAGGTTCTAAAAAGAACACTCCATACGCTGCCCAAATGGCCGCAGAAGATTGTGGAAAAGTTGCTTTAGAAGCGGGTCTTAAAAAAGTAAAAGTTTATGTAAAAGGACCGGGTAACGGACGTGAGTCTGCTATCAGATCTATTCATAATTCTGGAATTGAAGTAACCGAAATCATCGACGTTACTCCAATGCCGCACAACGGATGTCGTCCTCCTAAAAGACGTAGAGTATAATTATAGTATAATCAAGACAGAACCAAGATTATCGAAGGATTCGACCTGAATTCATAATCTCTGTCTTAAAACAATTTAAAATGGCAAGATATACTGGTCCAAGTACAAGAATCGCCCGTAAGTTTGGCGAAGCAATTTTCGGAGAAGACAAAGCCTTCGAAAAAAGAAATTATCCTCCCGGACAACACGGGATGGCTAAAAAAAGAGGAAAAAAATCTGAATATGCTGTTCAGTTAATGGAAAAGCAAAAAGCCAAATATACTTACGGTATTTTGGAAAAACAATTCAGAAACCTTTTCGAAAAAGCAGCAGCTTCTAAAGGTGTAACCGGTGAAATCCTTTTACAATTATGTGAAGCTCGTTTAGATAACGTGGTTTACAGAATGGGAATTGCGCCTTCAAGAAGAGCCGCAAGACAAATCGTTTCTCACAGACACATCACTGTTAACGGTGAATTGGTAAACATCCCGTCTTACCACTTGAAAGCCGGTGATAAAGTGGCTGTTCGTGAAAAATCTAAATCTGTTGAAGCCATCGAGCGTTCATTAGCCAACTCTTCTCACATATATGAGTGGATTACTTGGAATAATGATACCAAAGAAGGAACTTTTGTTTCTGTTCCGCAAAGACTTCAAATTCCGGAAAACATTAAAGAACAATTAATCGTAGAGTTGTACAACAAATAATAATTGACCCTAGTCTAAATTATGGCAATATTTAATTTTCAGAAGCCCGATAAAGTTATCATGATCGATTCAACCGATTTTGAAGGTAAGTTTGAATTCAGACCTTTAGAACCGGGATACGGATTGACCGTTGGTAATGCACTTAGAAGAGTTTTACTTTCTGCGTTAGAAGGTTATGCCATCACTTCGGTTCGTATCGAAGGAGTTGAGCACGAGTTCTCTACTATTTCAGGAGTTGTTGAAGATGTAACTGAAATTATCCTAAATCTAAAACAAGTGCGTTTCAAACGCCAAATTGAAGATGTAGATAACGAAACAGTTTCCATCTCAATCTCAGGAAAAGACCAAATTACTGCAGGTGATTTTCAAAAATTCATCTCAGGATTCCAAGTGCTAAACCCGGAGTTGATCATTTGTAACCTTGACAGCAAAGTAAACCTTAATATGGAATTAACCATCGAGAAAGGTCGTGGTTACGTTCCTGCTGAAGAGAACAAAAAACAAAACGCAGCAATCGGTACTATTTTTACAGACTCTATTTTTACTCCGGTAAAAAATGTAAAATATGCCATTGAAAACTTCCGTGTAGAGCAAAAAACAGATTATGAAAAATTAGTTTTCGAAATCAAAACTGATGGTTCTATCAATCCAAAAGACGCTTTAACCGAAGCTGCCAAAGTTTTAATTCACCACTTTATGTTATTCTCCGATGAGAGAATCACCCTTGAAGCTGATGAAATTGCTCAAACAGAATCTTACGACGAAGAGTCATTACACATGAGACAATTGCTTAAAACTAAGCTTGTTGATATGGACTTGTCAGTAAGAGCACTAAACTGTTTGAAAGCAGCCGAAGTTGACACCCTTGGAGATCTTGTATCTTTCAACAAAAACGACTTAATGAAATTCCGTAATTTTGGTAAAAAATCGCTAACCGAGTTAGACGAATTAGTAGCCAACAAAAATTTGACATTCGGTATGGACTTAGGTAAATACAAATTAGATAAAGAATAAATTACTTCATATTTTGCTCTCCTTAAATGGATTGTAGCAAGATGAAGGTTAAAAAAGAACGTCATGAGACACGGAAAAAAAGTAAATCACTTAAGCAGACAAACTGGACATAGAAAATCTATGTTGGCTAATATGGCTTGTTCTCTTATCGAGCACAAACGTATTATTACTACTGTCGCTAAAGCTAAAGCGCTTAAACAATTTGTTGAGCCATTAGTAACCAAATCAAAAGAAGATACTACGCACAACAGACGTATCGTTTTCGCTTACCTACGCAACAAATATGGTGTAACTGAACTTTTCAGAGAAGTGGCTCCTAAAGTAGGTGACCGTCCGGGTGGATACACTCGTATCATCAAAATGGGTAACCGTTTAGGAGATAACGCCGATATGTGTATGATTGAGTTAGTTGACTTCAACGAACTATACAACGGAGGTAAAAAAGAAGAGAAAAAAGGTAGAACGCGTCGTGCTAAAAAATCGACTGCTACTGAAAAAGCTCCTGTAGCTGCTGCTCCTGCAGTTGAAGCTGCTCCGGTTGTAGAAGACGTAGTAGAAGAAACTCCGGTAGCAGAGGTAGTTGAAACACCTGCAGTTGAAGAAGCTCCTGCTGTAGCAGAAGTAGAAGAGACTCCGGCAGACGAAACGCCTGAAGCTCCGGCTGATGAAGAATCTAAAGAAGACGAAGCCTAATGGTCACTCATTCTTAAATATAAAGGATAAACATTTTTGTTTATCCTTTTTTTTTGGAATTTTAAGAAGCACCATCTTTTTCGTTCTTACCCTTTTTGTCCTGCTATCCGCTCTATCTTTTTCCTCGTTTAGCAACGAGAAAAAAGGATGCCGCTGCTATCAGGGCTAGACTAGAACCCAAAAGGAATGTTTATAAACTTTGATAAATTCCATTTTAATATCACAGTACAAAAAAGTAATTTTGTAACGTAACAAACAACATAAAACACACAACTTACAACAAATGAAGTACACCACTAGACCACAAGCCTTACTACTACTAGCCGACGGAACCATTTTCTACGGGAAATCTATCGGTATCTCAGGAAAAACCTTTGGCGAAGTTTGTTTCAACACCGGTATGACCGGCTACCAAGAAATCTTCACCGATCCGTCTTACTACGGACAAATCATGGTCGCCACTAATCCGCACATCGGAAACTACGGTGTCAACGCCAACGAGGTAGAAGCCGACAAAATCATGATCTCAGGATTGGTTTGTAAAAACTTCAGCTTTACCCATTCGCGCCCCGATTCGGAAAGCAACCTGTACGACTATTTCGAAAAGCAAAACCTAATCTGCATCTCCGATGTCGATACCAGAGCCTTGGTAAGCTACATTCGCGACAACGGCGCCCAAAATGCCGTAATCTGCACCGATGGAACGCCGGTTGAGGAATTGAAAAAATTGTTAGCCAATGTGCCCGATATGAAAGGCTTGGAATTGGCCTCAACGGTATCCGTAACCGAACCGTATTTTTTCGGAGACGAAAACGCTACTTATAAAATTGCGGCTTTAGACCTAGGCATCAAAAGAAATATCTTGAGAAACTTAGCCAAGCGCGATTGTTACATCAAAGTATTTCCATACAACGCAAGTTTTGAAGACTTAAAAGCGTTCAACCCCGACGGTTATTTCTTGTCTAACGGACCAGGCGATCCCGAACCGTTAACCGGAGTAATTGCAACGGCCCAACAAATGATTGCCTCTGATAAACCGGTTTTCGGAATTTGTTTAGGGCATCAAATTATTGGTTTGGCTAACGG
>NZ_CAMLRU010000199.1 GCF_946482535.1 uncultured Flavobacterium sp. | reverse complement strand
CCACGCGGGACAGATGATTGAATACGGAACCAATGTGGTTGGTGGTGTAACTCCCGGAAAAGGCGGAACTTCACACTTAGACCGTCCGGTGTTCAATACCGTAAAAGATGCGGTAGAACAAGCCGGAGCTGATACTTCTATCATTTTTGTACCGCCGGCCTTTGCTGCTGATGCTATTATGGAAGCTGCCGATGCCGGTATCAAAGTAATTATCGCTATTACCGAAGGTATTCCGGTTGCGGATATGATTAAAGCGTATAACTTTGTTAAAGGTAAAGACTGTCGTTTGGTTGGGCCTAACTGTCCGGGTGTAATCACTCCGGAAGAAGCTAAAGTTGGTATCATGCCGGGCTTTGTTTTCAAAAAAGGAAATGTTGGCATCGTATCTAAATCGGGTACTTTAACTTATGAAGCAGCTGACCAAGTGGTAAAACAAGGAATGGGTATTACTACCGCTATTGGTATTGGTGGAGATCCAATCATTGGAACTACTACTAAAGAAGCGGTTGAATTATTGATGAACGATCCTGAAACAGAATGCATCATCATGATTGGTGAAATCGGTGGCCAATTAGAAGCGGATGCAGCTAAATGGATTAAAGCCGACGGAAACCGCAAACCGGTTGTTGGTTTTATTGCCGGTGAAACTGCTCCAAAAGGAAGAACTATGGGTCATGCCGGTGCTATCGTTGGAGGTTCCGATGATACGGCTGAAGCCAAAAAACGCATCATGAGAGAATGTGGTATCCACGTAGTTGATTCTCCTGCTGAGATTGGTAAAAAAGTAAAAGAAGTAATGGGTTAATAAACCCCAAAACATAAATAACAAATTCCAAAAGCCTCGAGAAATCGGGGCTTTTTTGTTTTGGCACCTTATTTGTTCTCTATATGTAACAAAAAAACATGTAACAATTACGGTTGTTACACATCAACTTGTTACAAATGGAAAAAATAAGAGGATACCTGAGAAATGAATTAAACCTGACTCAAGAGGAAATGGCAATGCTATTAAAGACTAAACGTTTACAATTGGCACTATATGAGATTGAATCAAGAGAATTACCAAGAGTAGCTTCAAAAAGATTAACAGCAATATCGCTTTACATGGCCACTGCCAAATCACCTGAAGCAAAGGATTTTCCAAAGTTAGAAGAAGAAAAAGAAAAATTTCTCACGAAAGCCTTAGAAGATTGTAAATATTATCAGTCGGGTATCATCAGAAAGCTACCCAAAATGGAAGAAGCTTGTCAATCGGCATTAAAACTACTCAAACTGATTGATTATTTAAAAGAACAGGTTAATGAAGAAGCACTGCATCCCGGAGCTATAGTAATCTTAAAAAAGAAAGTCTACAAAAGCCTTGAGAAAAACGGTCCAAATGAATTGTTGAAACTTAAGTTACAACTGCAATTATTGCAACAAGAAGAAGAGTTACTGAACAAGTTAATAGAAAGCAATAGGTTAGAAAAACAAGAGTTGGAATAGCAATTATTTTATTTTTAACTGCAACTTTCAAAAGATAGGATAGTCTTACAATGTTTTTTATATATTTGAGGTTCAAACTATTTTATGAAAAAACTATATACGCTATTGGCTTTATTGTTTGCTTTTTCTACCGCAAATTCGCAAATAGTGAACATTCCTGATGCCAATTTTAAGGCGAAGTTGTTGGCGGCTGGTCCAAATAATACTATTGCGTCTTCACAAACACCAATTTATTACCCATTTATTGCTTGGAGTATGGCTAGTAGCAGTAGTGTTGATACCAATGGCGATGGAGAAATTCAGGTGAGTGAAGCTCAAGCAATAAAATGGCTTGATGTTAAAAGTTCAAACATATCAAGTCTAACGGGTATCGAAGCATTCAACAACTTAATTTATTTAGATTGCAGTTATAATCAATTATCAAGTTTGAATGTTTCTAATCTAACCAGCTTGAATAATTTAAATTGTCGGTATAATCAATTACAAAGTTTATTAAATATATCAAATTGTATAAATTTAATTCAATTAGTTTGTGATAACAATCAGCTAATGAGTTTTGATGCCAATAATTTATCCAACCTTAAAAATTTATTTTGTTTTGAAAACCAGTTATCCAATTTAGATGTTTCAACTTTAACTAGTTTGGACAATTTAAGCTGTAGTGATAATCAATTAACATTACTTAATATTAAAAATAACAATAGTAGTTGGCTTAGTCTTGGATTTGATTACAACCCTAATCTACAATATGTTTGTGCTGATGAACAAGATTTGTCTTTTGTTCAACAAAAAATCAGTTCTTATGGTTATGCTAACTGCCATGTAAACAGCTATTGCAGTTTTACACCAAATGGCCAATATTATACCATTCAAGGCAATAGCAAGTTTGATATGAATAATAACGGTTGTGAAATTAACGACATTGTTGTTCCTAATTTAAAAATAGCAATTACTAACGGTTCCTTTTCCGGTAACACCATAGCAAATACAACTGGAAATTATGCAATCCCTGTACAATCCGGGACCCACACTTTAAGCCCACAATTAGAAAACCCAACTTATTTCAATATCTCTCCAAGTTCATCTACCGTAACGTTTCCTACTTCTGCCAGTCCGTTTGTTCAAGACTTTTGCTTAACTGCTATTGGCACACACAACGATTTAGAAGCTATTATTTTACCCATTGGTCCGGCCAGACCGGGTTTCAATTCACAATATAAAATCATTTATAAAAATAAAGGAACTGCTGCTCAAAGTGGTTCCATAAATATGTATTATGATGATAGTATTTTACAATTAGTTTCTGCCAATCCTGCTATATCGAGTCAAGGAGCTGACAGTTTGAATTGGAATTTCACCAACTTATTGCCATTTGAATCCAGAGAAATTACAGTCATTTTAAATCTAAATTCTCCACTTGAAACACCTCCGGTTAATGCCGGTAGTGGGTTGTATTTTTCTGCCACTGCAGTTGGTGCCACAGACGAAACCCCAGATGACAATACCGGAAGTCTGTTTCAAACAGTCGTTAACTCATTTGATCCTAATGATAAAACTTGTATTGAAGGAACATGGTTACCACTACACTTTGTTGGAGATTATGTTCACTATATAATAAGATTTGAGAATACCGGTACTTTTGCCGCTGAAAATGTAGTGGTGAAAGATATCATTGACACTACTAAGTTTGAAATGGCTACTTTGGTTCCTCTGAGTGGTAGTCATTCATTTGTAACTCGAGTGACTAATACCAATCAAGTTGAGTTTATTTTTGAGAATATCAACCTGCCTTTTGAAGATGCTAATAATGATGGGTATATAGCGTTTAAAATAAAAACGAAACCAACACTTGTCGACTTTGAAACCTTTAGCAATGCAGCGAGTATTTACTTTGACTATAATGCGCCAATTGTAACTGATACATATACAACAACCGTTTTTAATCCTTTAAATACTAATGAGTTCGATTTTAATAATGTATTTAGTTTATCTCCGGTACCAACCAAAGATTTACTAACTATTACTTCAAAAAAAGCTGTTGTAATTACTTCGGTGAATATTTATAATACACTTGGCCAATTGGTTCAAGTAAATACTAATCCAAATGAAACGATTGATGTTTCGGGCTTGTCTAGTGGCAGTTACTTTATTAAGATTTTAAGTAATAAAGGAAGCGCTACCGGTAATTTTATAAAAGAATAAATATGAAAAGACTACTTACTATTGTAATTATTTTGGCGTGTCTGTTTTGTACTTTAACAAAAGCTTCAGCCAACGAAAAAGAAGTTTATAACCTATTTGACTATAACACCAGCGTAAATATTTTCTACCCGAGTCCGATTTGTTCCTCATCTTATCCGGTGAGTGTAACCATGAATGGCACAGGTAACTATTTGGGTGGTCTATTTTCTGCTACTCCTGGCTTGTTTATCAATGTTGTAACTGGTGAAATTGTTCCTACTGCTTCAGCACCGGGAACTTACATAGTTACTTATTCGATCCCGGCCGGCCCCGATAATCCGGCCATTGAAACAACATTTGTAGTAACAATAGCTCCTGAAGTTGTTCCTGTTTTTGATACAGTCGCACCCATTTGCTATGGAAACAATTCACCAATATTACCTTCTGTCTCAAATAATGGTATTACGGGAACATGGAATCCTTCAACTGTAAGCAATACCGCAAGCGGTACGTATACGTTTACACCAACAGCGGGACAGTGTGCAACTACACAAACATTTACGGTAACAGTCAATCCGATTGTAACACCAACCTTCAGCTTTGGTACAACACTC
>NZ_CAMLRU010000198.1 GCF_946482535.1 uncultured Flavobacterium sp. | reverse complement strand
TTACCGGAGGTACCGAAAAGCAATGGTATTGGGCCGCAGCCGAACCCGGACATTTAGGGGTTGGTCAAAATGACGGTAACGCCACTCAAAACTATTTTGCCAATTATTATCAAGCGGCTCCTTTTGAAAAAGCAGGTTCTCCTGACAGTAGCTGTCTCTATGAAAACGTAATGACCTTCTCATTAGTTGGTGGTCAGTTAAAGTTTGAGTTAGATAATGGTGGAAAAACTTTCTTCAACACTGCTTTTGAAGGAGTAGTAGGAGGGTCTATCGGATACGACTTTTGTTATAATTATGATACCAGCGGTATTAAAACAGTAACCTTATCACCTTCAGAGTCTGTAGTTGTAGCCAACAATGTTCCCGGACAAACCAGAGGTACCATGTTAAATATCTCTGATGGAGGTTTTATGGGATACTATATTGGGCAAAGCTCTTATGAAATTTTATCCATTACAGCCAACAGAATGGTAGTAAGAGCCGTTATGGGCGGAAATCCATCCTTGGCTTGGTACCATATTTTTTCAACTTCTCCTCCCACACAAGAACCCGTAACTGATTATACCAACTTGGTGTGGTCTGACGAGTTTAATATTGAAGGTGCTCCTGATCCAACCAAATGGGGATACGATCTTGGTAGTGGTGGCTGGGGTAATAATGAAGTGCAATTTTATACCAGCAGTTCCGAAAATGTTACAGTCACAGGTGGTAATTTAAAAATCACTGCCAAGTTGCAATCGCAAGGAGGATCAAGTTATACTTCAGCCCGTTTGAAATCTGAAAATAAATTTGAATTTACTTACGGTAAGATTGAAGCCAGAGCTAAAATGCCTGTTGGAGGTGGTACCTGGCCGGCCATTTGGATGTTAGGTCAAGATTATGCTACGAACACTTGGCCCGCTTGTGGTGAGATAGATATTATGGAACATCGCGGTAATATTCCTAATGTGATTCACGGTACCTTACACTATCCCGGTGTTTCTCCCGGAGCCGGAAATACAAATTCAACAACGGTTAATGATGCAACACAGTACCATATTTACAAAGCAATTTGGAGTCCAACTTCAATTAGATTCTATGTTGATGATGTGTTATTCCATTCAGTAGCCAATACTAATGCTTTGCCATTTGACAGCGACTTTTTCCTAATTCTCAATGTGGCTATGGGAGGTACTTTTGGTGGCGCAATTGATCCTGCGTTTACACAGTCAAGTATGGAGATTGACTATATTAGAGTATACCAATAATCAGAATTCACATATTTTTTTACAGTTTTCGGGGAGGTTAGTAATTAACTAACCTTTCTGAAGACTTATAATTTCTTGAAAATTCTCAAATGAAAATTAATCTGCCATTATTTGCCTTTTGTACTTTTTCCTTTTTTATATCCGGTTGTTCTCAATCACAATCTATTGTAAAAAATGTGGACAAACCTGATCGTTATGAGGTTAGGACAGACTCTGTTTTGAAGCTCATGACGCTCGAAGAAAAAATCGGACAACTCAATCAGTACAATGGTTTTTGGGATGCTACCGGTCCGTCTCCTAAAGAGGGGCAGGCCGCTCTTAAATTTGAGCATCTGAAAAAAGGATTGGTTGGCTCAATGTTGAATGTTAAAGGAGTTAAAGAAGTCCGCGCCATTCAAAAAATAGCGGTTGAACAAACTCGTTTGGGAATTCCTTTGATTTTTGGTTTTGATGTAATTCACGGTTACAAAACTATTAGCCCAATTCCATTGGCAGAAGCTGCCAGTTGGGACTTAGAGGCCATTAAAAAGTCGGCTGCTATTGCCGCTGAAGAGTCTGCAGCAGTTGGGTTAAACTGGACTTTTGCACCAATGGTAGATGTTTCTCGCGATGCCCGTTGGGGTAGAGTCATGGAAGGTGCCGGAGAAGATACCTTCCTGGGAAGTAAAATAGCCGATGCCAGAGTTAGAGGATTTCAAGGAACGGATTTCTCATCAAACAAAACCATAGCCGCTTGTGCCAAACATTTTGCCGGGTATGCTTTTGCCGAATCCGGACGTGATTACAATTCTGTTGATGTGAGCGATGCGACTTTGCAAAACATTATTTTGCCTCCCTTCAAAGCTTGTGTTGATGCCGATGTTAAAACTTTCATGAATTCATTCAATGATTTAAACGGTGTTCCTGCCACCGGTAGTCGATTTTTACAGCGAAATATTTTAAAAGGCGATTGGAATTTCAAAGGTTTTGTGGTGTCGGATTGGGGTTCTATTTCGGAAATGATAGCGCACGGCTATGCTAAAGACAGCAAACATGCAGCCGAGATAGCTATAAATGCTGGTTCCGACATGGATATGGAATCTTATGCTTATGTAAATCATTTGGTAACTCTAGTGAATGAAGGAAAAGTTAAAGTGGGTGATATTGATGAGGCAGTGAAAAGAATACTTAGGGTAAAATTTGAATTGGGACTTTTCGACAATCCTTATAAATATTGTGATGAAGCCCATGAAAAGGCAACCGTTGGAAAAAAAGAATTTCATAACGGAGTTCTGGATATGGCCAAAAAATCGATAGTCCTTTTAAAAAATGAAGGACAACTTTTGCCTTTGTCCAAAACAGGTTTGAAAATAGGATTAATAGGTGCTTTAGCCAATGACAAAACCAGCCCTTTGGGAAGTTGGAGAATCGGTGCCGATGATGAATCAGCCGTTTCGGTTTTAGAGGGTTTGCAGCAATACAAAGGAAATAATTTGTCCTATGCCAAAGGCGCTGATGTAACGGTTGGACCAACAAAATTTGTCAGTGAATTAAAGATCAATACTACAGATAAATCAGGTTTTGAAGAAGCGATTGCCTTAGCAAAATCATCAGATATTGTCATTATGGTTTTGGGTGAGCATGGATTGCAAACCGGTGAGGGCAGAAGCAGGACTGATTTAGGATTGCCCGGCGTTCAACAAGAATTATTGGAAGAAATTTATAAAGTCAATAAAAAAATTGTTTTAGTTCTAAACAACGGAAGACCATTGGTTTTAAGTTGGGCCGCAGAAAACATTCCGGTCATTTTGGAAGCTTGGCACTTGGGTACACAAAGTGGCAACGCCATAGCTCAAGTGTTATATGGAGATTATAATCCGAGCGGAAAATTACCCATGACCTTTCCCAGAAGTGTCGGACAAGTTCCCATCTATTACAATTATAAGAATACAGGAAGACCTACTATGAATGAGCCTGACAGTGTTTTTTGGTCGCATTACTCCGATGAAAAAAATACACCATTGTATCCGTTTGGATTCGGGTTAAGTTATACAAAGTTTACCTATTCCGATTTAAAATTGAGTTCCGATACTTTTACCAAAAATGGCAAGATTACCGTAACTGTAACCGTTAAGAATTCAGGATTGTATACCGGAAAAGAAGTTGTTCAGTTTTATATCAGAGATTTAATAGGCAGCTTAACAAGACCGGTAAAAGAATTGAAAGGTTTTGAAATGATTGAATTAAAAGCAGGTGAGCAAAAAACAGTGGCTTTTACCATTGATGAAAAAACCATAGAGTATTACACTGCAAATGGAAAATGGGAAGCTGAACCCGGCGATTTCAAAGTGTTCATAGGAACCAATTCTGTTGAAACATTAGAAGCTAATTTTAAGTATGAATAAAATGATAAAATATATTGTCACCATCTTATTGACTATTTCTTGTTTTGCCCAACCTAAAACTCAAAAGTTAGTTTGGCAAGAAGAATTTAATAACCCGATACTCAATGAATCTGATTGGAATTTTGAATTGGGTGATGGTTGTCCTGCTATTTGTGGTTGGGGTAACAATGAAAAACAACTTTACACCAAAACCAATCACAACATCCACGAAGGAAACTTGGTTATCAGAGTCCAGCAAGAAGGAGACCATTATACTTCAACCCGAATGACAACCGCTCAAAAAAGAGAGTTTCAATACGGACGTATGGAAGTCAGAGCCAAAATCCCAACAGGTAAAGGTATATGGCCGGCTTTTTGGATGTTGGGTTCCAATATCAAACAAGTGGGTTGGCCCAAGTGTGGTGAAATAGATATTTTAGAATATATAGGGCGTGAACCTAATAAAATATTTACCTCTTTACACACTCAAGACAGTCACGGTAACACCATAAACACTAAGAAAACTCAAATAGATACTATTGAAGATGGTTTTCACATATATGCCATTGACTGGACAAAAGAAAAGATAGAATTTTTTGTCGACAACACTTCAGTATATACTTTTTCTCCCGAAAAGAAAGACGAAAACACTTGGCCGTTTGACCAACCGTTTTTTTTCATAGTTAATGTTG
>NZ_CAMLRU010000197.1 GCF_946482535.1 uncultured Flavobacterium sp. | reverse complement strand
AGGTTTAAAGTTTCAGGTTGGTTTAGAACTTGAAACTTGAAACTTGAAACTTGAAACTTAAAACATGGAACTCTACAACTACATAAAATCATTACACCTCATCTTTGTCATCACTTGGTTTGCGGGTTTATTTTACATAGTGCGTTTGTTTGTGTACCAAATTGAAGCCAACGATAAGCCTTCGCCTGAAAGAGAAATTCTGCTAAAGCAATACAAAATCATGACCTATCGCCTTTGGTATATCATCACTTGGCCGAGCGCGGTTTTGGCCACAATATTCGCTTTATGGTTGTTACATTCAATGCCCGAGTGGTTGCAAATGCCTTGGATGCAAGTGAAGTTAGGTTTTGTGGTATTGCTGTTTGCCTATCATTTCAAATGCCATCAAATTTATAAGCAGTTGCAAAATGATGAATTTCAATACAGCTCCAACTTTATGCGACTGTGGAATGAAGGCGCCACGATTATCTTGTTTGCCGTGGTTTTTTTAGTAATTTTAAAAAATGCTTTCAACTGGATTTATGGTGTCGTCGGTATCTTTTTATTTTCAATACTGATTATGTTGGGCTTTAAGTTTTACAAAAGAATAAGAGAAAAAAAGTAATTAGTGACTAGTAATTAGTGATTAGCTTGAAAAGGCTTTACTAATTACTAATTACTAATCACCAATCACTGAACCAATGCTAAACATTAAACTATCAATGCTGTCACTTCGCACCAGGATTTTCCTGTCGATGATTATATTGATATTGATTGCTTCGATTTTAATGGCTTCCATTTCGATTATTCAGTTTAAAAATGAAGCCAAAGATTACCACCAAGAGCGTTTAGACCGGAAAGAATTTGCGATAAAAGAACACATCAACTATGTGCTTTCCACCACAACTTATCCGTTGACACCCGACAATTTGAAGTTGATTTTTAAAGACAAAATCCACGAGCTTTCGGATATTCACAATTTGGAAATCAACATTTATTCACTCGAAGGGAAATTGGTTAAATCTTCCAAATCTTCTTTCTCTGTTGATAAAGTTGCGCCGCCGATTCCGAATTACATTCTCAAACTCGTTCAGTCTTCCGTCGATAAAAGATATGTAGACATCAAGAACATTGACGGTGTGAAAAACCGTTCTTCCTATAGTCAAATCAAAGACGATAAATTCAAACCTTTGGGAATTTTGAATATTCCTTACGTGGAAGACGACGGGTTTTACGAAACCGAATTGCGCGAATTTTTGTTGCGATTGAGTCAGGTGTATTCCTTTATGTTGGTCATTGCGTTTGCCTTGGCCTATTTCTTAGCCAGTTATATTACCAAATCGTTGAAAACCATTTCGGATAAAATCAACGAAACCAGTTTGAACCAAAAGAACGAAAAAATTGTAATTGAAGCCAATAGTAAAGAAATCAACTCTTTGATTAATGCTTACAATCAAATGGTGGATAAACTGGAAGAAAGTGCGAGCATGTTGGCCCAAAGCGAAAGAGAACAAGCTTGGCGCGAAATGGCAAAGCAAGTAGCACATGAAATCAAAAATCCGCTGACGCCTATGCGTTTGACGGTGCAAAGTTTCCAGCGAAAATTTGACCCGAATGATCCCGATTTGAAGCAAAAACTGAATGATTATTCCAAAACCATGATCCAGCAGATTGATACGATGAGCGCTGTGGCTTCGGCTTTTTCTAACTTTGCTTCGATGCCTGCTCAACAAAATGAAACTTTAAATGTGGTAGAAGTGGTAGAATTTTCACTCGACATTTTCAATGAAGATTTTATTCGATTTGAAAGTAATTCAGAGGAAATTATCACCATCATGGACCGAACCCAATTAATCAGAATCATTACCAATTTGGTTAAAAACGCTATCCAATCTATCCCGGAAGGACAAGAAGAAAAACATATTTTGGTTTCGGTAGAAGAGATTGAAGAGAATGTTATCATTTCTGTAAAAGACAACGGTATCGGCATTGATGCTGAAAACATAGAACATATTTTTGAACCTAAATTCACTACCAAAACCAGCGGAATGGGATTGGGATTGGGAATTATCAAAAACATCATCGAAAATTACAAAGGAACTATTACTTTTGAAACTGAACCGGGAAAAGGCTCAACCTTTATGGTATCTCTTCCCATTGTTAAATAAAACACACAACCTATGAACTTTGAAAACATATTAGTAGCCGTTGACAACGGCATCGGACAAATCACCATTAACCGTCCGGCAAAATTGAATGCTTTGAACAAAACCACCATTCAGGAATTGCACGACGCTTTTGAAAGCTTAGAAAACGATTCGAATGTTAGGGTAATCCTCATTACCGGTGAAGGAGAAAAAGCTTTTGTAGCCGGTGCGGATATTGCTGAATTTGCCCGTTTTTCTGTAGAAGAAGGCGCGCAATTGGCAGCTCAAGGACACGAATTATTATTTGATTTTATAGAAAAATTAAAAACGCCGGTTATAGCAGCTGTAAATGGCTTTGCTTTAGGTGGCGGATTAGAATTGGCTATGGCCTGTCATTTCCGAATTGCTTCCGACAATGCTAAAATGGGATTGCCTGAAACTTCTCTTGGGGTAATTCCGGGTTATGGCGGAACACAACGTTTGCCGCAATTGGTTGGAAAAGGTCGCGCCATGGAAATGATCATGACCGCCGGAATGATTGATGCCGAAACCGCTAAATCTTACGGTTTAGTTAACCATGTTGTGCCACAAGCAGAATTATTGGAATTTACCAAAGGTATTGCTACGAAAATCATGCGCAATTCGCCATCGGCTATCGGTAAGGCGATTAAGGCAGTCAATGCCAATTACAAACACGATGTAGACGGATTTGATGTAGAAATCAGAAACTTCGGCAAATGCTTCAGTACTGAAGATTTTAAAGAAGGTACCGCGGCTTTTTTAGAAAAGCGAAAAGCCAATTTCACAGGAAAATAAAGCGTCTCAGTCGCAGTATTCCGTTTCAGAAATACTGAAATTATTGCGGCTGAAAACTACTTCTCTCCTTCCCATTCCGCATAAAACTGCGACAGGAAGTTTTGCATATATTGGTGTCGTTCCAAGGCTATTTTTTTTCCGGTTTCGGTATTCATTTTGTCTTTGAGTAATAATAATTTCTCGTAGAAATGATTAATCGTCGGTGAATCACTGCTTTTATATTCTTCTTTGCTCATCCCTAATTTTGGTGGAATCGCCGGATTGTAAATCGCTCTGTTTTTGAATCCGCCATAATTAAAACATCGGGCAATCCCGATGGCGCCAATGGCATCTAATCTGTCGGCATCTTGAACAATTTCGAGTTCTTTTGATGTGAACTTCTTTTCAAAATTTCCGCCTTTGAACGATATGTTTTCGATGATATTGATAACGTGAGCAATGGTTGTTTCCTCAACATTTTCTGACTCCAAAAAAACTCTTGCCGTTCTCGGACCAACGGTTTCATCTCCGCCATGAAATTTACTATCAGCTATATCATGAAGCAAGGCACCTAGTTTTACCACGGTCAAATCACATTCTTCCTCCTGAGCAATTAAAAGGGCATTTTTATAAACGCGCTCAATGTGAAACCAATCGTGTCCGCCTTCGGCATTTTCGAGTTGCTTTTTTACAAAAAGAATGGTTTTATCTATTACTGACATTTGTTTTGGGGGTTAAAAAAATCCTTTCGTTGGAAAGGATTTAGATTATTTATCGGGCTAATGCGGGTTCAACCCATTTAAAAATTTTGGTTTCATCCGGCAAGACCATTCTTTCGGAAATCTTAGCCATACGATCCGGTAATTTCATCAGATAATCTCTGGCTTTTTCGGCTTCGGCTGTCAAATTAGTAATCTTGTCAATTTCCCATTTTTCGGTCAACTTTCTCAAGATATCAACATAGTCCGCAGCGGTATACACTCCGATTTTTTGGGCCGAATTGGAAAATTCTTCAAAAGCGGTACTTATTTTTTCTCCCGATTCTCTCAAGAAAACTGCCGGCATGGTGATTTTTTGTTTCATCATGTATTGGAATGCCAACATCATTTCGCTCGGATCTACTTTGAAAATTTGGTTGACAAATTCAGAATAAGCATGGTGGTGACGCATTTCATCTCCGGCTATCATTTTGCACAACTTTGCTAATTTTTTATCACCGTATTGTTTGGCAATTTGTGAAACGCGATTGTGTGAAATATAGGTAGCCAATTCCTGGAAACTGGTGTACACAAAATTCTTGTATGGATCTCTGCCGGTTCCAATGTCAAAACCATCGTTGATTAAATGATGTGTTGTCATTTCTACTTCGCGCATGTTCACGCGTCCTGACAAGTATAAGTATTTATTCAACAAATCGCCGTGACGATTTTCTTCACCGGTCCATTGTCGAACCCATTTTGACCAACCGTTTCGTTCTACATTATCAACGCCT
>NZ_CAMLRU010000196.1 GCF_946482535.1 uncultured Flavobacterium sp. | reverse complement strand
TTTCAAATACTTTAAAATTATTAGTCTTTTAGAAAAGAAATAAAGATGTACATTCCCTTCGAAAATTTACCGGAAGAATCCCGAATTTGGATTTATCAATCTAATCGCAAATTTTCTGATAATGAGATGGCTGAAATCGAGAATGAGCTCAAAAGCTTTGTCGAAAATTGGTCTGCACACGGAACCGGTTTGGAGGCATCTTATTTATTAAAATACAACCGATTTATCATTTTAGCCGTAAATCAGGAAATACAACCGGCGACCGGTTGTTCTATTGATTCCTCGGTGTCTTTTATTCAAAGTTTAGAACAAAAATATGGAGTAGATTTACTTGATAAAATGAACGTAACGTTCAAAAACGGTGAACATATTGCCCACAAAACATTGATTGATTTCAAGCGTATGGCTAAAGAAAAAGCAGTGACGGCCAATACCATTGTCTTTAATAATTTAGTCAATACGATTGAAGAATTCAACGAGAGTTGGGAAGTTCCGGCCGGTGAGAGTTGGCACAGCCGTTTTTTTTAAACCTTATTTTATGAAGTATTTTTTGTTCAGAACAGGCTTATTCATTGTACTGCTGTTTTTGGTTGTGAATTGTTCCTCAACCCAAAATAAAAAGCACCATGCGCCTGTGGTTAGTCCGGAAACTGTTGTAAAAGAAATCGACAGTAATCCTTATGTAAAAACCGAACGAAAAAACTTTTTCCCTGAAACAAACGCTGAAACCATTTGGGTAGACAGTATTTACAATCAAATGACTTTTGATGAGAAAGTAGGTCAATTGTTTATGGTGGCTGCTTACTCTAACAAAGATGCAGCTCACGTTGCTGAAATAGAAAAATTAATTTGCGACTATAAAATCGGAGGCTTGATTTTCTTTCAAGGCGGACCTAAACGCCAGTCGCGATTAACTAATAATTACCAACACTTATCAAAAGTGCCTTTGTTCATCGGTATTGATGCCGAATGGGGCATGAGTATGCGTTTAGATTCTACTTTTCGCTATCCCTTCAACATGACTTTAGGTGCTATCAGAGATTTAAAATTGGTGGAGAAAGTAGGTAAAGCCATGGGTACTGAAAGTAAAAGAATGGGTGTTCATTTTAATTTCGCTCCTGTTTTAGACATCAATACCAATCCTAAAAATCCCATTATCGGTTTTCGTTCTTTTGGAGAAAATAAAGTTAGTGTTACCGAACACGCCATCGCTTTAATGAAGGGCGTTCAAGGACAAGGCATTTTTTCCACCGGAAAACATTTCCCCGGTCACGGCGATACTTCGGCAGATTCGCACAGTACTTTACCGGTAGTAAATGCCAGTTTGGACCACATTGAAAAAGTAGAATTGTATCCCTACAAAAGAATGTTTGATGAAGGTTTGGTTTCTGTAATGGTAGCGCATTTGAATGTGCCGAGTTTGGAACCCAGAGAAGGATATCCAACTTCAATCTCGCAACCGGTTGTAACCGGTCTGCTTAAAAATGAATTGGCATTTAACGGCTTAATTTTTACCGATGCATTGAATATGAAAGGTGCTGCTAATTTCAAAAAGCCCGGTGATATTGACTTAGAAGCCTTCTTGGCCGGAAATGACATCCTGCTTTTTGCCGAAAACGTACCGTTAGCAGTAGAAAAAATTTGTGTAGCCTACCAAGACAGTATCATTACAGAAAGTCGCTTGGCCGAATCAGTGAAGAAGATTTTGCGCTATAAATTCAAAGCCGGTTTAAACAAATACAAGCCTATAGAAGGCATTAATTTATCTCGTGATTTGAATCCGAAGTCGAATGAAAGTTTGCAATACGAACTCTACGAAAATGCTTTAACCGTAGTGAAAAATGATGGCGTATTGCCGATTAGAAATGTTAACCAAAAAATTGCCTACGTTAAATTAGGAGATGATTCCAATAGTACTTTTGTTGCAACGCTAAAAAAATATACCGAAGTAACTGAAGTTGCGGATACCAATTTAGATTCACTAATGACCAAGTTAGCCGATTATGAAACGGTCATCATTGGTTACCACAAATCGGATAAGTCATGGTGGCGTTCGCCCGAATTGACAGTGCCTGAATTGCAATTGATTGATGCTATTGCGGCCAAAAAGAAAGTAATCATAGATTGTTTTACCAAACCTTATTCGCTGTCTCGAATTGTAAATTTTGAAGAAATTGAAGGCGTAATTGTTTCCTATCAAAATGGTGATGTCGCTCAAGAAGTTTCAGCTGAATTGATTTTCGGAGCCATAGCCGCCAAAGGAATGTTACCGGTTTCTATTAATAGTACTTTCAAAGCCGGCGATGGTTTTCATACCGATAAATTGGATCGTCTTGGTTTCACCACACCGGAAAACGTGGGTATGAGTTCGGATAAATTAAAGCAAATCGAAAAGATTGCCAATAAAGCCATCGATGGAAAAATGACACCGGGAATGCAAGTTTTGGTGGCTCGAAAAGGGAAAGTGATTTATCAAAAATCTTTTGGTTACCAAACCTATGAAAACAAAGCTAAAATAAAGAATACCGATTTGTATGACGTAGCCTCGTTGACTAAAATTATGGCCACTTTGCCTAACGTGATGCAACAGTATGACCACCATAAAGTGACTCCTGAAACCAAGCTCGACGAAATGTTACACGAGTTTAAAGGTTCGAATAAGCAACACATAACATTCAAAGAACTATTGTCACACTATGGCAGAATGCAAGCCTGGATTCCGTTTTACAAAGCCACGGTTGATTCGGCTAAAGTTCCAATGGACAAATACTACCGAAAAGTTTATACAGAAGGATTTACCAAAAGGGTTTCTGATAGTTTATTTCTGCGAGATGACTATCACGATACCATCATGAAGCAAATCATCAACAGTCCGCTCCTTGATAAAAAAGAATACAAATACAGTGATTTTACGTTTATCATTCTAAAAAAATATTTGGAGAAAACTACCGGAAAGTCTCTTGACCAATTGACATATGACAATTTCTACAAGACTTTAGGAATGAATAACACTATGTACAATCCTTTGACTAAGTTTGATAAAAGTGTAATCGTGCCTACTGAAATCGATACCTATTTCCGTCACGACACTATTCAAGGATATGTTCACGACATGCAAGCGGCTATGGAAGGTGGCGTAGGTGGTCATGCCGGGATTTTTTCGAATGCTTTGGATGTGGCCAAAATGATGCAAATGTACCTTCAGAAAGGAAATTATGGCGGTATTCAGTATTTTACGCCTGAAACTTTTAACACCTTCAATACTTGTTGGTTTTGTTCCGAAGGCAATCGTCGTGGTTTAGGTTTCGATAAACCTCAAATCAGCGGTGGTGGCCCAACTTGTGGTTGTGTATCGATGTCGAGTTTTGGACATACCGGTTTTACGGGAACCATTGCATGGGCTGATCCTGAGACTGAAATAGTTTATGTCTTTCTATCCAACCGAACTTTCCCGGATTCTAATTTGCCCAATACCTTATCGAAAGAAAACATTCGCGAAGACATTCAGAAAGCCATTCAGGACGCGATTATTGAAAAATAATCTTTAACTCTTTTTTACCATTTTGCAAGGCTATTTTATTTAATTTCGTGGTACGAAAAATACAACATGAAAATTGCAATAGTTTGCTATCCTACTTTTGGAGGTTCCGGCGTTGTGGCCACAGAACTCGGACTTGAATTAGCCCATCGCGGTCATGAAATTCATTTTATTACCTATCGACAACCGGTGCGTTTGGCGCTCTTGAATCCGAATGTCCATTACCACGAAGTCAACGTTCCCGAATATCCGTTGTTTCATTACCAACCTTATGAATTAGCTTTATCGAGTAAGTTGGTGGATATGGTCAAACTTTACAAAATCGAATTATTGCATGTGCATTATGCTATTCCGCATGCGTATGCCGGTTATATGGCCAAGCAAATGTTGAAAGATGAAGGCATTATTATTCCGATGGTAACAACCCTTCACGGAACTGATATTACTTTGGTAGGAAATCACCCTTTTTACAAACCGGCGGTGAGTTTCAGTATCAACAAATCTGATGTGGTGACTTCGGTTTCCCAAAGCTTAAAAGACGACACTTATAATTTGTTTAATATTAAGAAAGAAATCCATGTGATTCCTAACTTTATTGAATTAGACAAACACAGAAATGAGAATTTGATTTCTTGTCAGCGTTCAGTAATGGCTCAAAAAGAAGAGCGAATAGTGACACACATCAGCAATTTCCGTCGGGTAAAACGCATCCCGGATATTATTAAGATTTTTTATAAAATTCAGCAAAAAATTCCGGCCAAGTTAATGATGGTAGGCGATGGCCCCGAAAAAGCTAAAGCTGAGCAATTGTGTAACGAATTGGGGATACAAGACAAAGTGATTTTCTTTGGCAACAGTAATGAGATAGACCAAATTTTA
>NZ_CAMLRU010000195.1 GCF_946482535.1 uncultured Flavobacterium sp. | reverse complement strand
AACGATAGAAATCCATTTATCATTCCTAATTCAGTGGTTGACAATGGAGACGGTACATATTCAGAAAACACTACTCCAATTAGTTTTGAAAACATCACTAACTTCTGGGGTAATACAACCAACAACCCTGGTATTGAAAGAGATCACTTAATTGACAAAACATTCATCCGTATGAGAGATTTAAGTCTTTACTACAATCTTAATGACAGTTTTGTGAAAAGACTTGGTCTTACCAAATTCTCTATCGGAGTTTACGGAAGAAACTTGTTCTTATGGACGCCAAAAGACAATCCGTATGTTGATCCTGAATCTACCAGTTACGGTAATGATTTGTTAAGTGAATTCGGAGAGTTCGGTTCTAACCCGTCTCAAAGAAACTATGGTGGAACAATTAAAATATCATTCTAAAAATAGAATCATGAAAAAGTTTTTTATAACAGTAGCTTCAGTAGCTTTATTATTCTCTTGTAACAATGACGACTTTGATATCAACAGAGATCCGGACAACTTGGATCCTAACAGCATATCTATGTCAGTTCAGCTACCGGCAGGATTAGTTGGAGTAGCAGGAGCTCAAGGCTCATATTACGCCTTAATCGGCGGATTTTGGTCTCAATATTGGACACAGAGTAACGCCTCTAACCAATACAAAGAGATAGATGATTATTCTATCGGTACTAATGACTATACTGCCGGATGGGCAGCGATGTACGATGCCTTAGGTGACATTAGAAATGTTAAAAGATTGGCAGAAGAACAAGAAAATTGGAATTATTACTTAGTAGCCACCACGATGGAAGTTTATGCTTCTCAAATCATGACTGACTTGTATGATCAAATTCCTTACACAGAAGCCAACAACAGAAATATACTAACTCCTCAATTTGAAAGCGGGGAAGCAGTATACGCACTAATGATTGCCGATTTGAAAGAAGCTCTAGCCAAAGATTTTGACGCTTCTAACGGAAGCGCACCAGGTTCAGACGATTTCGTTTTTGGCGGTAATATGGCTAACTGGAAAGGATTTGCTAACTCTTTACTTTTGAAACTTTACTTAAGACAAACAGAAGTAAATCCAACTTTAGCACAACAAGGCGTTACTGAATTATTAAATTCCGGTGTAGCTTTCTTAAATGCCGATGCAGCCATCACTCAATTTGAAGATGCTCCGGACAGAAGTAATCCGCTTTATGAGTCTGACAGAAGACAATTAAATACTGCTACTAACTTAAGAGCCAGTACTACTATGTTTTCTTTCTTAGGAGACAATTCAGACCCAAGAAAAGATCATTACTACAATCCAGGTAACGCATTAAACCAAGGTGATTTCAACAACAGCGCTATAGCACCTGCCTCTATTTCTGTAGTTCACTTAGAAGCCACAACTGCTGTATACTTTATGAGCAGAGAAGAAAGTTTATTTTTACAAGCAGAAGCGCTTGAAAGATATGCCGGTGGTGTAGGAGCAAAAAGCAAATATGACGAGGGAGTTATAGAAGCTTTCAGCAAATATGGCGAAAACGGAAGTTCATTTGTTGCTGCCGGTGGTGCTTACGAGTACCCAACTGGTACATTTGCTAACAAATTGAAATCTATCATCGTTCAAAAATGGGCTGCAGGTTTCCCTGGTAACGGATTCGAATCTTTCTTCGAACAAAACAGAACCGGATATCCTAGTGTATCAGCTGTTCCTCAATCAAACAGCAGCTATGTTTCCGGAGAGCTTGCTTATTCTATAGCCGGTACTACAGGTGGACTTTTCCCAAAAAGAGTGGTTTTCCCTAGTACTGTAGCTACAAGAAATCCAAATACTCCTAGTTTAGTACCTAATACAACCCCGGTTTGGTGGGATGTTAATTAAAAATAGTTATGAAAAAAGTAATTTTAAGTTTATTATTCATTAGCACTTTTTTAGTGTCTTGTGATGACAATTCTACAGAAGGTGTTTCAAGGGTAACCAATTATCCTGAATTTACCTTACTTGGAGATGAAGTTGTTTATGTTCAGAAAGGATCTGCTTATACAGATGCCGGTGTGATTGTAACAGAAGGTGGTGTGGAAATCCCATACCAAACTACAGTTGTTGGTGATTACAGAGGTGGAACCAGTGTTGACCCTAACGTTGTTGATGTTTACCGCGTGATTTATTCTGCTGAAAACCAAGATGGTTTTTCAGGTTCAGTTGCTAGAACGGTAATCGTGTATGAAGACAGTGATTTAACAACCAGTATTGCTGGTTTATATTCTTCTACAGTAATCAGAAACGGCTCAAACAATCCACAATACTACAACATGGAATATGTTTTAGTTTGGGAAAATAACGATGGTACTTACAGCATGTCTGACGGTATCGGTGGTTATTATAATATAGGTAGAGCTTATGGCGTTGGTTACGCAGCCGGACCGGTTACTATCACTGCAATTGATATCGCATCTAATAACTACGCTCCTATTCCAAGCTTTGGTGTAGGTGCGTTTGGAGGTAATGCAGTAATGACCGGCTTAACAGCTAACCCTGCCAATAATACTTTATCTTACACAACAACTTGGGATGCCGGGTTTACATTTGTGGTAACTATGACTAAAGTTGTATTATAATTAAAACATGAAAAAAATGAAAATTCTAAAAAATAGTCTTATACTTAGTTTATTCTTGGCATTAACGCTTACCTCTTGTGATGAAGGCGGAGATGCAACTCCAGGAGGAACTGCAACAGAAAAATTTGCCGGTGATTGGCATATCATTGCTCTTGAACCGGACGGTGTAACTCCGGCTTTTGGTGGCGATTATAACTTGTTTTCAACTTATAATGCCTCTTCAAACGATGAGAATTTCTGGATTGATGACCACAATAGTTGGATGCAAATTAAATCCAAAGTTCAAGCAACCGATTTTAATGCTTTGACTTTCTCAGGTCAACCGGATGCTGACGAATTATACACTGGTGGTACTGTAACAGTAACCAACGGTAAAATTCTTAAAGCAGCTGCACAATCTTTCGGAGGCCATACTGTTGACAGTATCTACTTCGAAGCTGAGTTTGATTGGGACCCCGGAACTGTTTACAAGTTTTCTGGTCACAAAAGAACAGGCTTCCTAGAAGACGAACTATAAAAAAAGCATAGCTTTTATAATTAAAACCACCAGTTTTCACTGGTGGTTTTTTTATATCTTTGCTCCATGGAAAAAGAAAATCAAATCTTCGGAATCAGAGCCATCATTGAAGCCATCAACGCCGGAAAAGAAATAGACAAAGTATTTATTCAAAGCGATGCCCATGGCGAATTGATGCAGGAATTAATGAAAGTGATGAAAAAAAACAACATCAACTTTTCCTATGTTCCCGTAGAAAAACTAAACCGTTTAACCGCCAACAACCACCAAGGTGCCGTAGCCAGCATCGCTCCTATTTCCTTTGTGAAATTAGAAACACTGGTTGACAGCGTTGTCGAAAGCGGTAAAACGCCTTTATTCCTAATCCTCGACCAACTTAGTGATGCCCGTAATTTCGGGGCCATCATCAGAACTGCCGAATGCACCGGCGTTGACGGAATCATTGTCCAAAAAACCGGTTCAGCTCCCGTAAATGGCGATACCGTAAAAACCTCAGCCGGAGCCGTATTCAACGTACCTATTTGCAAAGTAGACCACATTAAAGACGCCATTTTTTACCTACAAGGAAGTGGCATCAAAACCGTAGCCGCCACGGAAAAAACAGAAGACAACATCTATGATATCAATTTCAACCAACCCGTAGCCATCATCATGGGCAGCGAAGACCGAGGCATCAACCCATCGGTCCTGAAAATCGTAGACGAAAAAGCCAAATTACCCATGTTCGGCACTATCGGTTCATTGAATGTTTCTGTAGCTTGTGGAGCGTTTCTTTATGAAACCGTAAGACAACGTCAATAAATATTAAAAATCAAGAGCGAATGGCTTGGGATTTATCAGTAAAGCCTATTCCCGCTTTTGGTGCTACACGGTAGCACTGTCAATCGGGGCTAAAAAGCTAACTAATCGCTTGTTTTGTTTTCGTCTGTCGCTTCTTTGTAGTGGTAAATATACGGAATGACTGTAGGTTGATTTTCTCCCTCAATCTCTTCCGGTTTTGGAGTGTTTACAAAGTTCCCGTTTTCATCAAAATGCTTCATAAAATTATCCTCTTCCGGATTAAAATCGGGCTGCTCCCATTCGTATTGTATGGCCTTTTTATAATCGGGTGTTTTGAACCACCTGGCAAATAAAAATCCTGTTATCAAACCCGCCAAATGGCCTTCCCAAGAAATCTTATGATCTATCTGCGGAAAAACATACCAAATCATTCCGCCGTAAAACATCACCACCGCCAAAGACAAAGCCATCAACCTGAAATACTGCGACATCAATCCTTTGAAAAAAATAAAGGAAACCAACACAT
>NZ_CAMLRU010000194.1 GCF_946482535.1 uncultured Flavobacterium sp. | reverse complement strand
TGTTGATGTTGGTTTTCAAAGCCAAATCCACTTCCGTAAAGTGATTGTGGTAATTGATACTTCCCATATTGTTTAGCATGTGGGACAAATACATCACAAAAGGGGAAAAGTTTGAAAGCGCATCGTTATTGCAATCTATATTCTTTCTGAAGTTGTAATAATCGGCCGGAATTTTTTCATACACATCTTTTCCGGTTCTCATCTTGTGCACCATCGGGTACAACTCTTTTCGGGAATAGTAAGGAAAATCTAAAGCGGCTTTGGCGTAGGCATCAAATTCGTCACTCCATTTGATTTCCTCTTTTTTGGCGGTATAAAACTTAGTCGCTACCTGGTAAGAAGAATCAATGGCTCTGTTGAATTTATCAATGTCGTAATCAAAAGTTTCGAAGATTTTGTTTTTGTCTTTCTCATTTTTCAAATATTGCTCTATGAGAAAGTTGTTTTTTTGATCGCCTCGACCACAAAAGATCACCGAGTTGTCAAAGTCGCGGGTATTTACACGCACTAGTAAACTGTCGTTCTTGTCGAAGTAAACATATTGGTATTCCGGTTCGTGTTTAAAAGTGTATAAGCCCGGTGCTAAGGAATCAAACTGCACAAAGAATCGATTGTTTTTGTCTAACTTGATAGAATCTATCACTTCGTTGTCTTTGCAAAAAAGCACATACTGACTGTTGGGATTTACTATTTCTCCGCCAAAATAAGCCACATAATCGCTCCCTTTAAATTCGTTTTTACACGAACTCAAAAGCGCAATTAAAGGAAGTACTAAAGCAAAAACTTTTAAATCTTTGATATTGTGCATTGAATCGAAAATAGTAAACAAAAGTATTTAGTTGGTTTGAATATTATTGTTAATCATTAGTTAAATGTAAACAGGCGCAAATATGTCATTTTATTATCAATTATCTAATTTTTTGAGTCATTTTGGTTTGTGATTTTCATCCATCTTGAAAACTAAGTCGGTTTAAAAAACTACCAACGGAATACTACCAACGGAACACTATTTTTCACTACTTTTGCACCACAATTTAATAAATACAATTCATGCTCACAGTTTCTAATTTATCGGTACAATTTGGTAAAAGAGTTTTATTCGACGAAGTAAATACTACCTTCACCCAAGGTAATTGCTACGGTGTGATTGGCGCCAACGGTGCCGGAAAATCTACTTTCCTTAAAATTTTAGCCGGCGATATCGACCCAACTTCCGGCGGTGTATTCCTGGAGCCCGGGAAACGCATGTCGGTGTTGAACCAAAATCACAATATGTTCGATGAGCATACGGTGTTAGAAACCGTGATGATGGGGAACAAAGTGTTGTATGCCGTGAAAACCGAAATGGATGCTTTGTATGCCGATTACGATGATAAAAATGCCGACAGAATAGGCGAGTTGCAAGTGCAGTTTGAAGAAATGAACGGTTGGAATGCCGAGTCTGATGCCGCCGCCATGTTGTCTAACTTGGGCATTGGTGCCGATATGCACTATACGTTGATGAGCGAGATGGAAGGGAAGATGAAAGTGCGTGTCTTGTTGGCCCAAGCTTTATTCGGCAACCCGGATGTGTTGGTAATGGATGAGCCTACAAACGACTTAGATTTTGAAACCATCACTTGGTTAGAGAACTTCTTGGCCAATTATGAAAACACGGTAATCGTAGTATCGCACGACCGTCACTTTTTGGATTCGGTTTGTACGCATATCTCGGATATCGATTTTGGAAAAATCAACCACTACTCGGGGAATTATACTTTTTGGTATGAGTCGAGCCAGTTAGCGGCCCGTCAAAAAGCGCAGCAGAATAAGAAAGCCGAAGAAAAGAAAGCCGAGTTAGAAGAATTCATCCGTCGTTTTAGTGCGAACGTGGCCAAGTCGAAACAGGCGACTTCCCGTAAGAAGATGATTGAAAAATTAAACTTAGACGAAATCAAACCGTCAAGCCGAAGATATCCTGCGATTATTTTTGATGTAGAAAGAGAAGCCGGAGACCAAATCCTACACGTGCAAAACTTAGCCGCTTCAGTAGATGGCGAAGTCTTGTTTAAGAACGTCGATTTGAACATGGCCAAAGGCGATAAAGTAGTAGTGTTCTCTAAAGATTCGCGTGCTACGACCGCTTTCTACGAAATTTTAAACGGCAACCAAAAAGCCGACGCCGGCACTTACGAATGGGGAATCACAACAACCCAATCTTATTTACCGAATGACAACAGCTCGTTCTTTACCGACGGCAGTTTGAACTTGGTAGATTGGTTACGCCAGTTCGTAAAAACCGAAGAAGAAAGAGATGAAGTATATGTTCGTGGGTTCTTAGGAAAAATGATTTTCTCCGGAGAAGAAGCCCTAAAAAAATGTACCGTATTATCAGGAGGCGAAAAAGTACGTTGTATGCTCTCGCGCATGATGATGATTCGTGCCAATGTGTTAATGTTAGACGAACCAACGAACCACTTAGATTTGGAATCGATCACGGCGTTTAACAACTCCTTGAAAAACTTCAAAGGCTCCGTACTATTCACCACCCATGACCACGAGTTTGCGCAAACTGTAGCCAACCGTGTGTTAGAAATCACACCAAACGGAGTAATAGACAGATACATGACATTTGATGAGTACTTAGATGATGAGAAAGTGCAAGAGATGAGAAAGAAGATGTACGCTTAATATAGAATTGAAAAACCGCCTTATGGGCGGTTTTTGTTTAATGTAAAGATGTAACTAATAGAAAACCGATATTACGCTAAACGGCTGTTATGAGCAGCTCTTTATCCCCAAATTTGGTTATAATCATTGTTTGCTAATTTATCACGTGCATTACTCAATTCAAGAAGAATAGGCTCTATTTTTTTATATCTTACTGATAAAAATTCTATAAAATTGTTATCATAATCACCATTTAAAAGCTCTTCAGTTTTGTCTATCCAGTGGCTTTCTAACGAATGTTCAAGTTTTGATTTAGAGCTTCCTAAAACAATTTCATTTAGATATATACTCGGAGCTTTATTGCTAATCTTGATATTCGAAATTTTATTTATTCTTACTTTATTTAGAATTGAATCGGATAAATCATATTCAGTTGAGTTTTCTCCAAATTTACTTTTTAAGTAACTAGAAGGAAATATATGGTGAACATCAACATTTGAATTCATATTAACAATTGCATCGTTTTCAAAATTTCTAAAATTATTTTTTGACCACATGTAATAGTTAACTCCCATAAATTTTGCACTATTGTTACTATCAAGTTTTTTAAACTCATCTAATGAATACAATATTCTGAAACTTGACCAATATTCCTTATCCGGTTTTTGATTTTTAGCTAAATTCCGCATAATATCACAATCTTTCTTTATCACAACATTTGTTGAACCATGAGCGCCACCACCATATCGGTTATCTAATATGGATGCAAAAAACCAAAACTTTAATGAATCGATCTGTGATTGATTTGCTTGTGAAAATTCTTTGTTAGGTAAGTTTTGATAAAATGATAATAATGGAAGCAGCATAGTTTTATATGGAATATTACCAACATTGAACAACCAATTATTAGTCAATAACCACTCTTGAATATGGTTTAAATCTTTTATTGTAATATCCCAATATTTGTTGAAATGAATTCCCTTTAAATCTTTTAATATTGAATTCTTAGTTACTTCATTATTGGCTAAATAATTTATATATCTAACTATACTGTCAACTAGAGATTCTGAAATATATTTATTGTCACTTATTGCTCGACTAATGTTAGCAGATAGTTTGAAATCAATATAAACTTTAGCAGTTATAATATCTGTAAATGATAGATTTAAACCTTGTGAATTACTTCTCTCAAAGTACAAACAGAATTTTTCAAGTCCCATATTAAGAAGCTGAACTGATAATAGACTGTCTTTTTTAATTATATCACTCCTGAAATCTTTCCAAAGTGATACAGCAAATTCTATAATTATTTCTTTTTCCTCTGCCTCTAAGCTAATATTTTCAATTAACGGTTTTACAAATTCTTCTTCAAATTTAGATTCTCGATAGTCCATGGAAGAGTATAAATCAGATATCTTTAAATAGAATGTTTCATTATCTCTTGGTTCAACTGTGTCAAATCCATCGATGTACTCGTCATACTTAACCTTAATTCTTTGGGTCGAATAATCGTAATAATTAGAACTAAGTAATGTTTGAACATCTTTGAAAATTATATAAATAGAGTCTTTCCCTTTCAATGCTCTATAAATTGCTGTTGTTCTTTGTTGGCCGTCTAAAAGCGTGTATATGTCTTGATTTTCAAAATCTTGACTTGTGTATAATTTTGGTTTTGGTTTATGACTTTTTGAGCCTCTTTCTCGCAAGTCGAAACCTTTACAAGCTAAATCGAACTTTGGTTTAGCGATTATAAGTGAACCAATAAATAAATCTTGAAAAATAGAATCAAAAAGTGTTTCGCTTTTTTCTATTGCCCATTTAAAATCCCTTTGAAACTCAGGTAAAACTAATTTTCCAGTTTCTATCATTTTAACTATATCTTCAATTGATTTTGTATCCTG
>NZ_CAMLRU010000193.1 GCF_946482535.1 uncultured Flavobacterium sp. | reverse complement strand
AGGAGCTACTATAACCGGAGAGGCAACAGTGGCATTAGTGGTAGTAGAGGTTGTATGCCTCAAGGCATTATTTCCAGTTCTACCTTGTGCAGATTGATACACAAAACTATCAGTTCCGCCAAACACCCAACCTGCACTTTGCATTCCTGCTACAGTACTCACACTCTCAAACCCTTGATAAGGACCAATACACTGTTGTGCATTTGCTTTTTGCCAATTACCGCCGGCAAGCACCAACAACAGTAGGAGTAAAAATTGGTAGGCGGTTGTTTTTTTTGTTCGAAGAACGTTACCCGAGGCATTAAGTAATGTTTTTTTCATATTTGTTTGTTTTTGTGGTATTGTCATTATATAGTGTAACCTTTTGTAACAATGTTACCCTACGGTTAAGATGTTAAAAATACATCATATTAAACATTCAATTAACATACCCTTTACCAAAAAAATACATTTTTCGATAAAGAGTCAATACAATCGACCAATGAAAGGCCCTAAAGCTGTCATTGAAGGTTACCTGGCACAAGAGATAATAAAAGTCGTACAATTTTTTAACCAAACCTTAATAAAAGCTTGTTCAAACTTAGTACATTTTGGGAGTTTTGGGTGCGCTAAATTAACAAATTGTCAATACTTTGCAATAATTGTTAATAAGTTGTAACAATTTTTAGTCTTTTGTCTGCATTTTGTGTAAAAATACCTTACGTATTTTCGGTATTTTCCAATGTTAAATTAAAGTATTGAGAATCAATCCTTCTGCAAGAGGTTATTAATTGCCGTTAAGCGGTGCCAAAAAAAGCTAATTTTCTACTAGGGTTGTGTGACTTTTTTTCTTCAAAATAATTTCACACGTATAGCGTGTGAATTTTTTATAAAATTATTTTTTCACACCATTTGGTGTCAAAGTTTTCCGCCGATTTTTTTTGACACGCTTTCGGTGTCCAATTTTTCAACAGCATTTTTTTGACACAGAACCATTATGAAAAAGTGCTCAGTTAAAAAATCTGATAAAGGATTTAGTTGATAATTAGGTTTGGCTGAAAAACGATTCGTTTATCGAATGACTTTTTTGGTCACCACTTCCCCATCAACCGTAGTGATTTGAAGTAACAACACTTCATTGGTTAAGCCACCGCTTACAGTAGTTTGCGAAGCGTTAATGCCTTTGTATTCTCCAATCAAACGACCGCGAATATCAAATACTTTTACATTCTCCATTACTTGGTTACCGGTACGGATTACGAAGTCATGATCGGCGTTTTGATATACCACTACTTGGTTTTCATTAAAGACCGGTTGTTGCGTACCCAAAGCGGAAACAGCAAAAACAATACGGAAGCGGTTGTCAAAGGTGCCGGCTTCGGTGGCAAATTGGTAGTTGCTTGCCTTTAAATCGTGAACAATATTGAGCTGCATATCTTCAAGATACACTTGCTGTTGGTCAAACAAGCCGTCAAAGTTGGACAAACTAATGGTATAAGTAGTCGCCAAAGTAGATTTATAGCCAATCGGAATCACATCGGTTTGGTCAAAAGGCAAAGCGCGTCCTTGAATAGACAATTTTTTATCTTCTTGAAGCGCATAAAGTGTTACGGCATTGCCCACGTCAACCATCTCGCCGTCGAAACCACGGTCCATTCCGGTGTTGGTGGCATTTTGCACATAGGCAATCAGCATTTGTTTATAGGCACTGTCATTAAAAATATCCAACCAAAAACGATGGCGCTCCAACTCGGTAGTCGATGATGTAACCGGCGGTGTATTCATTCGGAAGAACTGGTCGTTGTTTCCGGTTAAGCGCATGCTGTTTTTAAAACTAAGATTCCCCGAAGACAATCCTTTGACAAAGAATCCTTGTCCGGAAGCTATTTTTCCGTTAGGCACACTGTTGTTCAATCCTACGTTAGTAGCTGCTGTTCCGGTACCCACGCCACCGGCATAATTGTAAAGAGCGTAATCGGCTGCGTTATAATTACCGTTGGTTATAGGAGTGTTGTGTGTCCACAAATAAATGGTCGCGTCAATCAACGGAACGTTATCGGTATCCGACAAAAACAAATCGGCACTCAAAGCACTTGGATAAGGGTTTCCGAACAAGTTAAACTGATCGGCACCGCCCACTACCGGAATAGAAATATTACCGGTATTTGGAACTCCTATGAAGGTTCCTGAAAAGACATTAGGCGTTACTTCGTTAAACGGTGCTACTTCGGGCGCTCTGATGAGATAGCCTTTTCCGGGTACCATTGGCGCTGTAGTATTGGCATAAGCCCAATTGTTTACCGCAGCATCATAATAGAAGAACAAAGGTGAATCAGGGGAGAAATTGAGCAAAGTTTGCGGACTCACCGGCGATGACCAATAAATATAGTCAAAGATTTTGACCGGTGTACTGATTCTTTTGTAATTGATATTTCCGGTATTGGTAAATGGTACTCCGTTATTGTTTAGGGCATTCACCTGAACCAAACTGGCATTGTTTTGGAAGGTAAGCGAACCGCCGGTTACTTTAACATCATTTTGAGCGGTTAAGGTATGTCCGGAATTGATAATCACATTCCCCGAAAGTACTTCTACAGAACAAACATTAAGGTTACCGGTTGACGTATAATTTCCGTTAAATATCGCTTTGGTACTGGCCGTTGGCAATCCGCCGCTCCAGGTAGAACCATTCCAAGTAGTGGATGGGAATCCGACAAAAACCCCATTAGAATATACCGCCGGACAAGTCCCCGATTGCACTACTGCTCTATAATAACGGTTTCCGTTATAGGTACCCATTTGGGCTGCCGTGAGTGTAGCACTGGTATTGGCAATAGTGGTAAGACCGCTAGTGAAGGCAGCATTAGTTGCATATTCCCAACGAACGATGGAATTGCCTGCGCCGGTTAAAGTAAGGTCATTAGCTGCCCAGTTCGCGCAAACAATTTGATCGCTCGACAAGACTCCGGGATTCGGTGCCGGTAAAACCGTAATGGTAGAAGAACCACTAGCCGAACAACCGTTAGCTCCCACAACACTACCGGTATAAACAGTAGTGGTTGACGGTTTGGCATAAATAGTACCGGTTGGTGTTCCGGCAATATAAGGGTCGGTAGCACCGGCATTAAAGTACAAACCTGTCGGTGGATTCCAAGTTACTTCTACGGCTAAGTTACCGGTGATTTTTACGTTATCAATGGCCCAACCATAATCCCAAGAAGCTTCATATAAAAATCGAATTCTAACGTCTGAATTACCCACATAACTGTCCATTACTACGGTAGCGCTTGAGAAATTGGAAGCGGTTCCTTGGGTAGCCAAGAAACTTCTCAGGATGGCCCAAGTAGCACCGCCATTTGTAGAAACCTCTACCCTTGCCTTGTTACCGCCAATGTATCTCAAATAGTGGTAAAAATTAAGCGTAGCCGAAGTATATCCAACCAAATTAATAGGTGGTGATTGAAGGTAAGTTAGGGTTTTATTCGTCCCCGGACTTCCTTGTGCATCAGAGTTAGAAAAATAAAATTTAGAAGCGTCATTGCTGCTTATGTTCACATTCCAATAGGAACTGGTATAAGTATAAGTACTATTGCGCAATGTCCAAGCGGCATTGGCTACTACACCGCCAACTGAAGCATTAGTGGTAGTCCAGTTATTGGTGGTCCCATTAAAGTTTTCATTATAAATCGTAACCGGTGCAGCTGCTGCCAAACTACCGGTTAAGGATTGAATAGCACCCTCACAAATCGTAGCTGTAGGCGGAATAACCGATATAGAAGGCGGATCAGGTTTTACGGTCACGACAAAGGATATAACCGAAGTACACAAACTTCCTGAGGTTTGTGTAGCCGTTAAATTATAAGTAGTAGTAACAATCGGTTGAAACGAATAACCTGCGGCTATAGAACCGGTTAAACCGGTAGTCGTATTCCAAGTAAAATTGTTATAAGATGCAGCACCGGTTACAGTAACAGGTCCTACAATTTCGCCTTTACAAATAGTGGCCGAAGTGCTACTGAATGCAATAGCCGGTGCGGCCGTAACCGTAGCGTTAACCGGAGTCAGCAAAGAACGACAGATATTAGAGAACTTCCAGTTGTAGGCAAACAAATAAAATGTATTGTCAAATCCGTTCCCGATAATATTGGCTATCGAAGAAGTGTAAGGATAAGAGGCGCTATCAATATTAACCACCAATCCCGAAGAAGGTAGCGTGGTAAAGTACACAAAATAATTGCCTTGGGCTAAGTTAAGCGCCATGTTAATAGTTTGAGGGGTACTTCCTCCGGATACACTGGTCACATAAGGATAAGTAGCAATCTGAACATTAGAAGAATTTCTGATTACAATTTGTCCGCTTTGACCGGCCGTTTGCGGATAAATGTCAAAGGACTGCAAAGTAGTAGCCGCCGATACGGAGAAACTGATAAAAGTTGGTGTTTGTTGCAAACCTAAAGCACCTCCTTGTAGTATAGGAGAAATAGGTCCGGCCAATACCAAACCTCCCGGCGCTCTCGATTGCGCATAGTAAGTAGTTGTGGCAAACAATGTAGGCGTTGTATAAGAAGTTCCGGTATGCACCAATGTAGTCCCGGCTGCATCTGAAAACCATTCAATTGTGGAACCCGGTGCCCCGGTGGCTTGTAAAGTAG
>NZ_CAMLRU010000192.1 GCF_946482535.1 uncultured Flavobacterium sp. | reverse complement strand
GGCCAACGGACAATATTCGGTTTTGCTGATGTCACGTACTTTCACTTTACCGGCTTCATATTTTCCACCGGCGCCCATGCTACTAATGACTTTTACCTTTTTACGTTTAGAGGCAATCAATAAGTTGAGCTTTGGCGTTACACTGTCGATACAATCCAACACATAATCAAATTCGGGTGTCACCAATTCAAAAGCCCTTTCCGGAGAGAGAAATTCTTCCAAACGCGTCAAATTCAATTCCGGATTGATATCCATCAACCTATCGCCTACAATTTGCACTTTAGGCTGTCCCACAGTCGAATGCAAGGCCGGCAATTGACGATTGATATTAGTGATATCCACTACATCGCCATCCACTATGGTCATATTGCCTACACCGGCTCGAGCCAGGAACTCCGCCGCAAATGAGCCAACACCACCAAGCCCAACAACCAATACATTGGCATTCTTTAAATTGTTTAACCCTTCTTCTTTAAATAAAAGCGCTGCTCTTTCTTGCCACTTTGCCATTTTTAATTTTCAGATAATTAGATTTTCACTGTAAAAAATAAGGTGCAAAAATAAGTAAAAATATACAATCGTTATGTTAAGAGTTTTACTCTTTTGGGTTAATCGCTTTCAAAAAAAATGTACATTAGCAATCGAATAAATAAGGCTCTTTTGAGAGCAAACCGATCATCGTTAACACAAATTATTTAACTAAAATAAGACCATGCGCTACATCAAATCATTATTTATTTTATTAGTTATCTTAACCACTACTACCGCAACGGCTCAAAAAGAAAATGCCCAAAAGATACTGGGTTGCTGGGTATTTAAAAAAATTGAATATCCTTCAAACATTGACATCCCAAAGGATGGCTCACCATTACCCGATAGTGTAACCGTATGTTTTGAAACCGAAGGTAAATATACCACCACTATGGTTGGCAGTACTGAAGTCATGACCGGTACATATCAAATATCCGAGGATGGAAAAACCATTACCCAACAAAGAGATATACAGGAAGAAGGTACCATTGATGAAGATGCTTCCATTGAATTCCCCGACGATAATAAAATTATTCTTAAATTGGAGTTTGCCCAACTTTTCTTTGAGAGAAAGTCATAAGCAACAATAAAGAGGATAATCTCAACCGAAAACTTTTTTCCAATTATTGGCGACCAATTTTTGTAAATTGTCCATGTCTATTCCTTTGTATTTTGCGGCTAAAGTGTAAACTTCTTCCAAAGTTTCTTCAATCGTATCCGTTTCCAAAAAAAATCGGTCATCAGGAACGGCCAAAAAAACTTCTTTAAGTTCAGGATTTCGTAAAAGATATTTACCAAACGATAAATAGAAACCATTGTCAAGCATTTGCAGAGCTACTTGTTCATTCTTGGAAAATCCGTGAAGGATTATGGGAACAGAGATATTTAATCGGTTTTTAATTTCTGCCAATTCCTGATAAGCGGCTACCAAATGCAGCACTAGAGGTTTTCGATACTTTTCGGCTAAAGCGATTTGCTTTTCGAAAACTTTAATCTGTAGCGACAAAGGAATCGCTATACGTTTGTCCAATCCGCATTCTCCCAGGGCCAAACATTCGGGCAGTTGTAATTGGGCTTCTATGATTTTCAAATCCCTTTCTAAACGACTCTCGTCAATATACCATGGATGGATGCCGATGGAATACTGAGGAATATCATTGATAAATTCCCATGGGTATTGGTTGACCAATTCAATCATATTGGCGTTATTGGTAAATCGATGTGTATGTAAATTGTAAAATGCCATTAGTCGTGGAATTTTTTCACACCGGCCAAAATCTCGACTGCTAAATCATTTTCTAACGGTACAATCGGGCAGGAATATTTGTGGTTGTAGGCACAATACGGATTGTAGGCTTTGTTAAAATCAATGGTAACTTTATCTCCTTTGGGAATTCGCATATCAATGTAACGACCGCCTATATAGCTTTCTTTTCCGCAAGTTAAATCGGAAAACGGCAAAAATAAATAATCTTCATAGCCTTCTTTTTTGGTCAAATCGATATTTTGGTAAAGATTCAATTTAAAGGCTTTTCCATCGATACTAAAAGACAGTTCGCCGTATTTCACATATTCTGGCAAACGAGTTGTAGAGGTTTTCATTTTAAAAACTTTCTCGTTAGGAGTTCGAGTAAATTGGGCTTCTACAATAAACTTTTCGTTAATCGGAAAAAAATCCAAACCTTTGAATACTTTGAAATCTTCCTCTGTCAGCGGACTTTCCTCTCGATTACTGTATTCTTTATTGAGCGTGTCTTGAAATTCTTTGGAGGTTTCTTGGGCATTCAGCAGAAAAACATGAAGCAATGTGAACAGAAAACAGATTTTTTTCATACGATTGTTTTTAACAAAAATACAGCAAAAATTGTTTGCAAACTCAGAAACTTAGCCACTCAGTAACTCAACAACTTCGTAACTTTACAACATCATCCGAAGCATCGCCTACTTGTTTGGAGCGCAGCGGAGAAAATCATCCATCATGCTTAAAACAGCTTTCCAGCGCTATATCGACAACTTTAAAGGCTTCTCCAGAGAAATTTGGATACTCACTATTATCACCTTTATCAATCGTGCCGGTACCATGGTATTGCCATTTTTATCCAAATATTTAAAGGAAGATTTGGGTTTTAACTACGAAGAGATTAGCTGGATATTGGTTTGTTTTGGTATTGGCTCCATGCTGGGTTCTTGGCTCGGTGGAAAACTCTCGGACAAAATTGGGTTTTACCGAATCATGATTTTCAGTTTACTAACCAGTGGTTTAATGTTCTTTCTCATCCAATTCATCACAAGTTTTATCGGCCTTTGCCTAAGTATGTTTGCAATCATGACAGTCGCCGATATGTATCGCCCTGCGATGTTTGTTTCCATTGGCGCCTATGCCAAACCTGAAAATCGAACCAGAGCCTTAACACTTGTCCGATTGGCTATAAATCTTGGCTTTGCAGCCGGACCTGCAATAGGCGGATTAATCATTATGAATATTGGTTATCGCGGATTATTTTGGGCCGATGGCATTACTTGTATCTTGGCCATCCTGATATTTTGGATCAAGGTTAAGGAAAAGAAAAAATCAGTGTTCTCAAACCATGAACATCCTGGCGAAGTGTTGACCCATTCGGTTTTTAAGGACCGCCCATTTTGGTTGTTCTTGTTGACTTGTCTGATTTCGGGGATTTTATTTTTTCAAGTCTTTACCACTATTCCGATTTACCACAGAGAGCAATTTCAACTGACTGAACTCGAAACCGGTTTGTTACTGACCATGAATGGAATCTTGGTTTTCTTTTGTGAAATGGCTATAGTGAGTTATGTTGAAAGAAAAAAAATCAGCAAAGTTAAAATCGTTTCCTTAGGTTGCTTACTAATGGCCATCAGTATGTTTTTGATGCTGATTAATACATGGGCAGGAATATTAATAATCATGATGTTGTTTATGACTTTTGCCGAAATGTTTGCTTTTCCTTTCTCCAATTCGGTGGCTTTGAGTCGTGCTCCAAAAGGTCATGAAGGGCGTTACATGGCTATTTATACGATGAGTTTCAGCTTGGCACATATCCTCAGTGCTAAAGTTGGTTTGGGAATCGTAGCCTATTTCAGTATCCGACACAGCATCGCATTCAGTTATCAAATGAATTGGTTATTCATGGGTATTTTGGGCCTAATTGGCATGGGTTCGGGTATTTGGGTTTATCACTTGATTCAAAAAGAAGGAAAACCCGTTGTAAATTAATACTTTATCATTATCACTTCTTTTTATTCCTTAAAATTTAGTTAAATAACTATAAACATAGTTGTGTAACTAGAAAAATAGTTATACGTTTGTTTTGTCAATGCAGACCATCACATTTAATTGATCATTACCATGCAGAAGTTAACCAACAAGGAAGAAGAAATTATGCAGATTTTGTGGAAGCTTAAAAAAGCTTTCGTAAAAGAAGTCTTAGCGGAAATCACCGAAGACCAACCTCATTACAATACGCTTTCCACCATCATCAGAAACTTGGAAGAAAAAGGATTTGTAGGCCACAATGCTTTTGGAAACACTCACCAATACTTTCCTATTGTTAAAATTGAAGAGTACAGAAAACGCTTCATGAACACGGCTATTGAAAACTATTTCAACAGTTCGTATAAAAATTTGGTTTCCTTTTTTGCCGAAGAAGAAAAAATTTCGGCCGAGGAATTGAGAGAGATTTTAGCCATTATTGAGAAAAAAGAGTAAACATGGAAACGATTTTTATCTATCTGTTAAAATCGAGCGGATTAATCGCCATGTTTTATCTTGCCTACCATTTTTTGGTGCGCAAGGAAACTTTCTTCAACAGCAACCGTTGGTTTTTAATCACAGGATTGTTTACTTCTCTCCTATTGCCATTATTTTCCATCAAGAAAATCGTGTATGTTGAAAGACCAAAAATTAACTTGGAAGACTTGGTAGTTTACACCAATACGAATTCAAAAATAGAAGATATTCCCGCTGTTGAAGCATTTGATTGGATGCAATTTGTTTGGGTTAGTTACTTTATTATTGCTTTGCTTTTACTTCTCAAAATTGTAATTAATTTTATGTCTCTTTTTCAAATGCTTTACCAACAGCAAAAGATTAAAAAAGAACAATTTACATTGGTC
>NZ_CAMLRU010000191.1 GCF_946482535.1 uncultured Flavobacterium sp. | reverse complement strand
ATTCCGCAGTTTTTAGAAGAAGCCAATAAGAGTGACGTATTTTCCAACGTTGATGTGAACTTAAAATTCAATAAACCCGAAATCAACGTCACCATCGACCGAGAAAAAGCGGAAAGTTTAGGGATTTCAGTTTTAGATGTGGCACAAACACTGCAATTGTCTTTGAGTGGACAACGCTTCGGTTATTTTATGCAAAACGGAAAACAATACCAAGTCATCGGACAATTTGACGAGAAAAATCGAGACGAACCGTTAGATTTGACTTCCATGTTTGTTAAAAATAACCAAGGTGCCTTAATTCAATTGGATAACGTAGTCAAAGTAGAAGAACAAAGCAATCCGCCACAGTTATTCCACAACAATCGTTATATGTCGGCCACCGTTTCTGCCGGTTTAGCGCCGGGCAAAAGTATGGGAGACGGAATTGAAGCGATGGATGAAATCAAAGCCAAAGTTTTAGACGACACTTTCACCACCGATTTAGGCGGAGAATCGCGCGATTTTGTGGAAAGTAGTTCCAACACATTATTTGCTTTCGGATTGGCATTGTTGCTCATCTATCTGATTTTGGCCGCTCAATTTGAAAGTTTTGTCGATCCGTTGATTATTATTTTGACTGTACCAATGGCGGTTGCCGGTGCTTTATTCTCGCTATGGTTATTTGGCCAAACCTGGAATATTTTCAGCCAAATCGGAACTGTGATGTTAATCGGACTCGTCACGAAGAACGGAATTCTGATAGTCGAATTTGCCAACCAACTTCGAGAACAAGGATTGACCAAATATGACGCCATCATCCAAGCCTCGGAAGCGCGTTTGCGCCCGATTTTAATGACCAGTTTGGCGATTGCCTTAGGAGCATTGCCTATTGCGTTGTCACTTGGAGCTGCCTCAACCAGCCGAATCGGAATGGGTGTAGTAATTGTAGGCGGAACCATTTTCTCCTTGATTCTGACCTTATTTGTAATTCCGGCCTTCTATTTAATGTGGTCGAAAGCTAAAAAACATCGCCCTGAATTTGACAACTTAGAAGCTTTAGAAAGATGAAAATAAAATTGATATACAACCTTTTTTTACTGTTGGTTTTTGTACCCAAAATACAATCGCAAACGCTACTAAAACTGGAAGATGCGGTTAAAATTGCTTTGGAAAACAATTACGACATCAAGTTGGCTAAAAACGAACTCAAGATAGACGAACTCAACAACAGTATAGGCAATGCCGGTATGTTACCCACTGTAAGCGCAACCGTAGTAAACAACAACAGTATTCTTAATACTACCCAAACCCAAGCTGACGGTTCGGAAAGAACCTTAGACGGTGCCCGAAATATGAACCTGACTTATGGTGTTGGCTTAGATTGGACTGTTTTTGACGGAATGCGAATGTTTGCTCGAAAAGAACAACTCAATATTCTACAAAAACAAGGTGAAGCCGAATTGAAATTGGCCATCCTAACCAAAATCAGCGAAGTTTATTTGAATTATTTTGATTTGGTCCAACAGCAACAACAGCTAGCGGCGATTGATACTGCCATAGTGATTTCACAAGAAAGAGTGACCACTGCACAAAACCGTTTCAGTATCGGAAAAGCTTCAAAATTGGAAGTCTTGAACGCGCAAGTCGATTTGAATTCAGATAAAAGTCTGCAACTCAAACAACAAGAATTAATCAAAACCGCCAAGATTCGTTTGAATGAAATTTTGGCTCGTGATGTGCAAACCGATTTTGTGGTAAGCAACGAAATCACTGTAGATGAGCAACTGAAATACGACGAATTAAAATCGGCTGCCGATACTCAAAATCCGCAATTACAAGCGCAATTGTTGACCAAAAACAGTGCGGAACAACAATTAAAACAAGTCAAAGCCGGGCGTTATCCTACCGTTCGAATCACTTCGGGTTATAATTTTACGCGCTCGGAAGCTTCTTTGGGATTTATTACCCAATCTTCGGGTCGAGGCGTAGTCTACGGCATTAATGCTTCGGTACCTATTTTTAACGGAAACCAACAAAATCGTAATGAAAAAATTGCCAAAGTCCAATTGGAAAACGCCAACGTCACTTTGGAACAACAAAAAAGAAGTTTGGAAAGTCAGCTGAATTCGGCCTTTGCGAGTTACACCACCAATTTGGAACTAACCAAAGTAGAAGCCCAAAACCTAAAAATTGCCGAACAAAATTTAGAGATTACTTTGACCAAATTCAAAATCGGAACCATTACCCCTATTGAGTTTAGAACCGCTCAGCAAAATTTTCTGGATGCCAAAGTACGTTACAGCAATGCGATGTATTTGACTAAAATTTATGAAATCAGCCTAAAAGAATTGGCCGGAAATTTGAGTTTTTAGTTTATTTTTGAGCTCAAATCAACAACAGCAATGGTAAAATACGACCCTAAAGATTGGATTACTTTTATTTTCCGCTTTCACAAAGCCGACACTTTCAGACAATTATTTCCGATGATGATTTTTATCGGATTGTATTCCGGTGCGATTTGTTATTTGGAAGTTGAGTATTGGAAACTGGCCGAAACGAGTCATGTGAAAAACATTTCCATCATGCACGGTATGTTGGGTTTTGTCATTTCCTTATTGCTGGCTTACCGAACCAATACCGCCTATGATCGCTGGTGGGAAGGCCGAAAACTTTGGGGTTCATTGGTCAATAACAGTCGCAACTTAGCTATCAAACTTTCGGCTATACTTAAAGATGAAAGCGATAAAAAATACCTGCGTTTTTTGATCCCGACTTATGCTTCGATTTTGTCCAAACATTTGAGCAATGTAGAAGTAGGTCAGATTCTCTTTGAAGATGTTGAACTTAAAATCAACCTACAGAAACACAAACCCAATCAAGTGGCTCAGATTTTATTCCAAAAAATCAATGATTTGCATCAATCCGGAAAAATATCGGGCGAGCAATTGATTATTCTGAATGCCGAATTACAATCGTTTACCGACGTTTGCGGTGCTTGTGAGCGCATCAAAAACACGCCTATTCCCTACTCCTACAGTGCATTTATCAAGAAATTTATTTTCTTTTATGTGATGACTTTGCCTTTTGGATATGTCTTTAACTTGGGTTACTATGTCATTCCGGTGGTTGTGTTTATTTTCTACGTTTTGGCTTCTTTGGAATTGATTGCCGAAGAAATCGAAGACCCTTTTGGCAACGACGACAACGATTTGCCTACCGGAAAAATAGCCGAAAACATCAAGCGTCATGTAGAAGAAATTCTGTAAGTATAGCTATTTAGCAAGAATTTGAATGGCTATGTAAAATGATATCACTTTAAGTACTATCTTAGTAGTTCGATTGATTTTTATGGCATCCAAAATTTTACTCAACAAACCTGCACTAACACACGAAAAGTCGCTTAAGACTTTGGTCGAAAACCGCACTATTTTTTCGTTAGACCATTGTGAACTGAATATTTTTGAAACCTATCAAAAATCGGAATTGGTGCCGTTGAAGTTTAATGATTTGGTCGTAACCAGTATGTTGCAAGGTAAAAAAATCATGCACCTTTTTGAAGAGCCGCAATTCGAATATTTACCCGGAGAAACCGTGATTGTACCTTCGAATGTGGAAATGAAAATTGACTTTCCCGAAGCAACAAAAGAGAATCCAACACAGTGTATTGCTTTGGCTATCGATAACAAAATCATCACTGATACTTTAGATTTTTTAAACGAAAAATACCCCAAAGAAGGCAACAGCAATTTGTGGAAACTCGACCACGAGAATTATTTTTTTTATAACAATGTAGAATTAGCGGGAACCATCAACAAATTGATTAAAGAATGCATGGGCGATTCGATTACCAAAGACGCCATAGCCGATTTGACTTTACAGGAATTAATCATTCGCATCATTCAAACGCAAACGGCCAAACGTTTCGAAAATGAGAAGTTCATCGACAGCAGCAGTCCGATTTCTCCTTCGATAGAATTTATCAAAAAAAATATTCGCGAAAGCATCAGTTTGAAGGATTTAAGCGATAAAGCATGCATGAGCACCACTTCGTTTTACCGTTATTTTAAAAGAGAATTGGGCATGAGTCCGATTGAATACATCTTAAACGAAAAAATAAAACACGCCAAAAAACTCCTAAGCAATCCGAACATTCACGTTAATGAAGTGTCGTATGCCAGCGGTTTTGAAGATTGTAATTACTTTATTCGCTTGTTTAAAAAATACGAAGGCGTTACACCTAAGCAATACCAATTAATGAATTATTCGTCACATTAGTCGTAAGTATTGTATTTTACCGGTTCCAAATTTTGCAGTTCTTCTTCGGTAAACAAACGATAATTGATGATGAAGGTTTTACCATAAGGCGTTTCCAAAGAAAATCCACCCGCGCCTATGCCATCCATGACATCCAAAGTGAAATGCGCATTTTTCCAATATTCAAATAAATCTTTATCGAGCCAAAATTCAAAACCGGCCACTTCGCCTATACAAACATCACCGGTTCGGATGTAAAAACCGTCTTTTTCAAAACACTGTGGTTGCGTGCCTTCACAACAACCACCGGCTTGGTAAAACATTAGATTGCCAAACTTTTCTTGAAGCATTTGTACCAATGCCAAAGCGTTTTCTGTTACTGCTAATCGTTTCATAAGTAATACATTAAGAATAAACAAACCGCAAATTGACTCACCAAGGAATCCATTTGCGGTAGTAACCAATAACACTCTAA
>NZ_CAMLRU010000190.1 GCF_946482535.1 uncultured Flavobacterium sp. | reverse complement strand
GATTTACCAATTCGCGTAAGGAATTGTTCGGTACCATTGTAAATATCACCACCTTGTTTCCAATCAAAGGCGAAACTCAAAGTGAAATTTTTATAACGGAAACTGTTTTGAAGACCCATGATAAAGTCTCTTTGACCGTCACCAATGTATTGCTCATCATCTGTAACTACGTAATAACCTGTATCAGGGTTTACTACATATTGTCCGTCGCTGTTCACTACTGGAACTCTGGCATAGAATGAACCGATAGGTCTTCCTTCTTCAGCAGAGAAAGTTACACCATAAGCTGAAGTGATGTCAATTCTTGAACCGTTGTTGATTTCGGTTACTTCGTTGTCATTTTTAGCAAAAGTATAATTTACATTCCAAGAGAAGTTATCGTTTTTGATTGGAGTGAATCCTAAGGATAATTCCACCCCTTTATTCACAACTGTTCCGATGTTAGTAGCCTGACTTGTAAATCCTGTTGATGGATCAAGAGGAACCGCTACGATTAGGTCTTCTGTTTTTCTGTTGTAGTAAGAAACGTCGAAAGTTACTTTTTTGTTGAATAAGCTACCTTCAGCACCTAATTCAAACTCAGTAGTCATCTCCGGTTTAAGGTTGATATTTCCTAATACTCCAGATAACTCGTAATAGTTAACACCTCCAAGTGGAGAAGCGATGATTCCGAAGTTAGCAGCAGCATTACCTGTTACCAAAGAAGATTCTGTTAAGTAAGGATTAGTATCAGCGGCTACTTGTGATACCGCAGCTCTTAATTTAAGATAATTTTTACCGTTGTCTATCGCGATACCACTCAAAGAGGCAGCAGGGTAGAAGTAAGAGTTGTTAGATACAGGAAGAGTAGATGATTTATCATTTCTACCACTCACGGTTAAGAACAATTTTTCTTTGTATGACAACTCAGCTTGACCATAGATACCCATGGTTCTTCTCATACTGTCATTTTGATTGATTACCGGTCTGTTAGCACTGTTTACCAATTCGTAGTAATTAGGTACATCTAAACCTGTAACTGAAGCAACCATAGTGTTGGTTTCTCTTTGGTTGTAGTTGAAACCGGCCATTAAGTTCAATTTGAAATTGTCACTTAAAGATTTTTCGTAATTTACGTTGAAGAAAGTATCAAACTCTGTGTTGGTAAATCTTCCTTCAGTAACTCCACCGACAACCGGAATGGTTGAGGCTAAATCTTGCGGAGAACCTTCATCATAACTAACGATAGCTCCGTAACTTTTTAAACTTTCGTTACGATAGTTACCACTTACTTGCCAGGTGGCCGAGAATTCATTATTGATCTTTCTGAAAATATTAATATTTCCGAATAAATTGTGACCAATAATTTTTGTTGAATTTTCGTTTAAAGTCCAATATGGATTTCCGGCATAAGGAGTAAAGTAATAACTGTTAGTGTTGAACGGATTGTTAGTATAATCCGCCAAGTCAATAATACTTACGTCTCTTGGGATTTGTAACATTTCCTGAATCAAAGTAGAACCTTCTCCGGCTTCATCACCTTGACCTGTATTAACAGCGTTTTGTTCTCTGTTAGTGTAGTTAACACTAGCTCTTACAGCAGTTTTGTCGTTTTTCAATCCACCATTGAAAGTGAAAGCTCTTTTTACTAAAGCGTCAGATTCTGTTGGAATGATACCATTGCTGTTAGAGTTGGTAAATCCTACAGAGAAATCAGAGAAATCACTACCACCGCTAACGTAAACGGAGTTAGTATGCATTAAACCTGTATCAAAGAATTCTTTATAATTGTCTTTTAAGGCTACATATGGTTTAATTTGTTGAGAGTTATTGTAAACAGTTCCCCAAGGTCTTATTTCTCCATTGAAAAGTGGACCCCACGAACCATTTTCATTACTTGGTCCGGCTCCTGAAGGCAACTGAGAGTAACCCAAACCATTCCAACCTTGACCAAATTCGTTTTGGAAGTTAGGAACTTTAGCAATTTCACTCATTTCCACAGTAGCTACATAATCAACATTTATTTTTGATTGGTTTTTACCTTTTTTGGTAGTGATAATGATAGCTCCTCTACTGGCTCTTGAACCATATAAAGCTGTTGCAGCCGCACCTTTCAAGAAAGTAATGTTTTCAATACTATTTGGATCTAAATCATTAATTCCGGTACCCACGTCAAACGATCTTGAAGTACTTGTTGAACCGTTGAAAGTGTTGTTCAATGGCGTTCCGTCAACAACGTACAAAGGTTGGTTTGTTCCTGTGATAGAACCGATACCCCTAACAATTACTTTAGTTGAAGCTCCCGGTTGATTGGGCGCAGAGATGTCAACACCGGCAATTTTACCAGATAGAGACTCTAAAGGATTGTTTGTGGTAACGTTTGTAATTTGTTCTTTGTTGATAGTAGTAGCGGCATAACCTAAGGCCTTTTTCTCTCTTTTGATACCTAAGGCTGTAACTACCACACCTTCCAATTCAACAGCATCGTCTTTCATTTTTACATTGATCGTTGTAGAAGAAGCAACAATTTCTTGAGTCTTCATCCCAACATAGTTAAAAATTAAAGTTTCTGTTGAACTCGCTTTGATTGAAAATTTTCCGTCAAAATCGGTTTGAGTTCCAAGTTTCGTTCCTTTTACAAGAACATTTACTCCGGGAATAGGCAATCCGCTATTGTCTGTAACAACACCGGAAACCACCCTGTCTTGGGCAAAAGAGATTTGCACCAACAACGCTATGAAAAGCGTCAAGAATCCATTTAACTTTGTTTTCATTATTTAATTTGGTTATAATTAGTAAAGTCAAAAGTCTTAAAAAAAACTTAAAAATCCTAATTTATAATCAAATTTTAATGTTAAAGTTTTAAGTATTTAGAAACTAGATTTAAAGCTTATGTGAACTATGGAGTTTGAGAGTTTTACCGCCTGATTATTAGTGCTTCCGTTGGCGTAAACGATATTGAATAATCCGTTTTTTGTCAGAAGTCCGAAACCAAAACCTACGCCAAGAAGATTTAAGCGACTATCGGTTGTTTTGTCATTCAAATAAGCGTAGTCCAAAATAGAGTGCAGGTATAAATTTGGTGCCAATACATATCGGTATTCTGTCAAAAGAGAAGTAAATGTATTGCCTTGTAAACTGTTTTCATTAAATCCTCTGATAGAGTTGATTCCGCCAAAACGAGCCAATTCATTTACAATGTAATTTTCGCTTTGCAAATAAAAAATTTGCGATTTGAGGTTGAGAATATTTTTCGGATTGAGATAGAAATTGTGTTTGACGAATAAACTTCCCATAAACTGGCTGTCGGAAAGCAGTTTTGCGTCTCTCTTTCCGGTTCCTATTTTTAGATTAAAGTTGGTTTTTTCCGGAAATAGGAAGTCGTCATTTTTAAAATCAACAAATTCCAAAGCGGAGGTGATGAACGAATTGTCAAAGTCAGACAAGTTGTTGGTGTTAGCATTTTGGATGTCGCTGGATTCTGTGGATTGGTAACCTAGATACAATCGGGTGTTATAATTAAAATAATAGCCAAGTTCAATATTGGTTCTGGTGTTTTGGAAAGTAGTGTCTTGTTTGAAAATATTGAGTTCGGTTTTGAGTCCAAACGGACTTTTAAAAATATAAGGCAATTCTAGTCCGATGTTAAATGTTTTTTGGTCTTGACCGTCGCTTTTCCAGTACAAAGAAAATTTTTCTCCGGAGTTTAGGATATTATTGAGAACTAAGTCTAAATAACCGCTCAAAATCAATTTGCTTTTTTCATCGTTAGTAAAACCGATATAGCCATCAAAAGAATTGGGTTTGGTCTTTTCCAGATAGACATAGACTTTGGTAGAGTCTTTTGTAAACAAGATCTCGGGATATTTGGTTTGCTTGACAAATCTGAATTTTTCAAAATCATTGAAAAGTTTATCTAAGTTTTTTTGATTGAAGACCTTGTTGCGGTAAAGTCGTGTAATGTTTCGCTTGTGGCTTTCGGGAAATTTGTCATAGCCGTTAATAATAATGCTGTTGAGTTGTCGTTGGTTTTCTGTAGTGATCCATAAATCAGCAATCAGGTTGTTGCTCTTGTAGTGAATGTTTTGAAGTTTGATTTTAGACAATGAGAAGCCGTTGCTTTCCAGTTTGATCAAAGTGTTTTTAAGAAAGACATCAATTTCTTCGTAAGCAAGTTGCAAAGTGTCATTTTTCAGACGGTAAGTTTCGGGTATATTTTCATGATTTTTTATACCTATATATATGCGTGCATAATTTATTTTTTTTTCGAGCTTGTATTTGTAGCAAAAAACGGTATCGTTTAGCTTGTAATTTTCTATCAATTGAGCGTTTAAATAGCCTCTTTTGGTTAGTTTTTCATAGAAGGAATTGTTCTCGTTAATTATCGATTTAAGGTTTTGATGTTTTTTGGCATAGTCGATGCTGTCAATAGCTGTGTTTTCGGATTCATTTTGTCCGATAATTTTCAGATAGAAATTTTGTGCCGAAACATTTCGGCTGGCGATTGTTAAGAAGAAGAAAAGAAAAAACTTTTTCAACAGTTGCATTTGTTTGTTCCAAAATAACGCAAAAAAACTCTTTTTATTGCTGATAATCGAGTCGAAAAACAATCTGTTTGAAAATTAATTAATTATGATTTGTTTCATTGAAAATAATTACTACATTTGCAACCCCTAAAAAAGGGGATTTTTAATAACAAAAAGAAATTTTAGTATTTAATTATGCCAACAATTCAACAATTAGTAAGAACAGGAAGAACTCAGAT
>NZ_CAMLRU010000189.1 GCF_946482535.1 uncultured Flavobacterium sp. | reverse complement strand
GACTTGCGGTTTTTGATACGCTACGGTATTTCCGGAGGAAACGTTGATGATATCGGCGCCGGCATTTTTGAACGCGTTGGCGATGGTAATTACTTCCTCTTCAGTAATGCCGTTTTCAGCCCAATCTGATGCAGAGATTCTCACGGACATTGGTTTGCTGGACGAGAAATTTTTTCGCATTTCATTGAAGACACGCAGCGGAAACTTTAAGCGATTTTCAATATTTCCGCCAAATTCATCAGTTCTGATATTGGTTAACGGCGATAAGAACGAAGCCAATAAGAAGCCGTGATGGGCTTGTAATTCGATTAAATCGAAACCGGCTTTGTCGGCATTTTTAGCTGCTTGGACAAATTGGGTAACGGTAAAATCCATGTCTTGAGCATTCATTTCCCTCGGAATCGGAAGTTTTTCATTGAACGCTACAGGTGAAGCCGAAATCAAATCCCAAGGTAAATCGATAGGTTCGTTTACCCCTTCCCAAGGTTTTTTAGTAGCACCTTTGCGGCCGGAATGGCCTAATTGAATTCCGATTTTAGTTGGCGTATTTTGATGGATGAAGTCTGTTATTTTTTTCCAGTCAACTATTTGTTCCTGAGTGTAAATACCGGTACAACCTAAAGTGATGCGTCCTGTTTCGGAAACGGCTGTCATTTCGGTGATAATGAGTCCGACACCACCGGTGGCTCTACTGCCGTAGTGCACCAAATGCCAATCGGAAACTTTACCGTCAACGGCTGAATATTGACCCATGGCCGACATAACGATACGGTTTTGGAGTTCTAAATCTCGGAGTTTGAATTTGGTGAACGCCGCTGGCAAAATTTGATTATTGCCATTGCTGTTGAAATTGTCATTGAACTCTTTTAAAACTTTATCGGTAAACGATTTATCACGTAATCTCAAGTTCTCATAAGTTACTTTTTTGGAACGCGTCATGCAACCGAAGGCGAATTGGTAGAACGGATGTTGGATATTTCGGTCCATGTGCTCAAACCAATCGAGGGAAACCAAGGCGGCATACTGTATCATTTCTACCGTATTGCGACGTGTTTTGTCGTATTGTTCGAAAGCGGCTTGCACGTTATTCGGGTTAGCAATAACGGCGTCTGATAAACCGATGGCACAATCCATCGCGAGTTTGGTTCCCGAACCGATAGAGTAGTGCGCTGTGGCTTTGGCATCGCCTAATAAAACAATATTGTTGTGAAACCATTTTTCATTGGTTACATGCGGAAACTGACGCCAGTGAGATTTATTAGAAATCAATGGATGGCCGTCGAGTTCTTCTTTGAATATCTCTGAGATTTTGGCCATGGTATCGGCTTCATTCGTGATTTCAAAACCATGTTTTTGCCAAGTCTCGTCGCTGCATTCGAATATCCAAGTACTCATGCCGGCTTCGTATTGGTAGGTGTGCGCTACTATAGTTCCGTGAGGTGTGGTTCGGAAGAAATAGGTGAAAGCATCGAGCGGTTTGGTTGAACCTAACCATACAAAGCGGTTTTTCTTTAAAGTGATTTTGGTGCCGAATTCTTTTTCGTATTGCGTTCGGATACCGCTTGCAATTCCGTCGGAAGCTAAGATGATGTCGGCGTTTTGGTACTGACTGATGTCGTCTATATTTTGTTCGAAATGCAGGTTAACGCCTTCTTCGCGACAGCGCTGGTGTAACAATTTCAGTAATGTTTTTCGGGAACAACCGCAAAAACCGTTTCCGGCGATGCTTACTTCCTGACCGTCACGAGCTACGATAATGTCATCCCAATAGGCAAATTGACTTCGAATTAACTCATACGATTGCATGTCGCGTTTTAGGAATTCGCCCAAAGTTTCATCGGAAAACACTACGCCAAAACCAAAACTGTCATCGGGTTTGTTGCGTTCGTACACATCGATTTGGCAATGCGGCATTGCTTTTTTGGTTAGGATGGAAAAGTAAAGTCCGCCCGGACCACCGCCTATAACTGCTATTTTCATTTTTTAAAGTTTCTTAGTGACTGAGTAACAGGGTTGCTGAGTCTTTTAATTTAGCCTCTTTTGATGGCGAATAATTCTCCTAATTTGGCATAATTTGAACCGGCTAATCTTGAGATTGGCTTGTAGGTTTCTAAATTGATTTTATAATTGTCTAACAGTACGTCATCGTCAAAATGCATCATCACGATGCGCCCGATTACTACGCAGGCACCGCCGTTTTTGTGATCTTCGAGGAAGTAATGGTGAACCAATTCGCATTCGAAAGTGATTTTACTCTCTTTGACACGCATTGGTTTTACTTTTACGGAAGCCATAGGAGTAACACCGGCCAATTCAAATTCATCCACTTCAGACGGAACCGATTGGGCAGTGGTATTCATTTGTTCGGCCAACTCTTCGGTGACCATATTGACCACAAATTGTTTGGTAGCCAATACGTTGTTTAAAGTATCTTTGTTGGTATTGTTGCCTCTTCCTGCGGCAAACATCACGTGAGGCGGGTCTTCACCAACCGCGTTGAAATAGGAAAAAGGGGCTAAATTATTAATCCCGTCTTCGCTAATAGATGAAATCCATCCGATAGGTCTTGGGATAACGGCACCGGTCAATAGTTTGTACACTGCCGAATAATCGAGCTCGTTAGGGTCAAATAGCATAGTGTTGTTTGTTTACCACAAATTAAAGCTATTTTTTTTAAAATTTTTAACAGATTTCCATTTTTGGAACGGAAAATTTAGGAATCCCCTATTTTTAAATACAAATGATTAAAAGAATGATTTATAGGCTTGACGGTTCAGTCTTTATCCCTAAAAGGCAATTGATTTTGTTTCGAATTAAGCCTTCGGACTTTCGTGAATTTTAAAAGCTTTTTTGATTAATGACACTATGGTAGTGGCTAAAATGGCTCCCAAAAACGCCAAGAAAATATCCTTTTGCGCATCCCAAATATCACCTTGCGTTCCCAAGTAGGCAGCACCTTGTGCCGGAAAGAATAAATCGGCTACGGCCCATTCTATCAATTCGTAAAAGCCACTTATGGAAAGTGTAATTTCAATGGGTAAAACCCAAGCCACCATAGTAGGATATTTGACCCATCTTAAAAACAATTCTCGCATAGGATAGGCCAACAAGAATCCGAAACTAAAATGGACAATTCGGTCGTAGTGGTTGCGTTCCCATCCCATATAGTCTTTGAGCCAATAGCCTAATGGATTTTCGGCATAAGTATATTTGGCACCGTAAACATGCAAACACAAATATACCGTAATGAGCAAATAGGAGAGGTCGCTGAATTGGTATTTTTTATAACTCAACAACAAAAACAAAAAGAATAAGACCGTAAGGGTGTTTTCGAGTAGCCAATTGTTCATATCATTGGTGCCGATTAATGTGCTGATCCAAATGATAGTAAAGACTGAAAGAAACACCCACAACCATGGGTTTTGTTTAAAGTGTGTGCGGTTTTGGCTAATGGCTAGAGTAAATGGCATATTGTATTGGTTTAGAGAACTAATTTAGAAAAAAAACATTTAGTTGTTTCTAAAAAGAAGCATAGGCAGTTTAAGCTCCGGGTTTATTCGATTTTTAACTCCTTTTTCATTTGTGCCACATAGGGAGCAAAACGTTTGTCTTTATCAATTTGTGTTTTGTTCATCCATTCGGTAAATTTTTTCAAATCTTTTCTCCGAAAATATTCCCCCAAAATATTGTAGGCATTCTCCAGGTTGTAAGTTTTGTCCGGAACTTCTTTTTCGATTTTATTGTATAAAGCGATAGCTTCATCGAGTTGGTTGTTGTGTACGTAAGCATACAATAATTCTTTGTTGATATAAGCATCTTTTGGTTCTGATTTCATGGCTGTTTTTAATACTTCAATGGCTTTTTCATATTGACCTAAACAATTATAGGAGTAGGCCAGTTCAACACGTAATGATTTAAAGTTCGGATCCATGGTTTTTGCTTTTTCCAAAAATTCTAAAGCTTTAGCGCATTCACCCCAGCCATTATACATGTATCCCCATTTGAATAATCGCTCAATCGTATTCTCTCCTTCTTTATAGAATTTGAGCCAATCGGGAAATTTGGTAATCTCCAATTCGTTATAATGTGATTCCGGGATAAGGGCTACCAATACATTGTTGGGTTCCAATCTGTATTTCATCATGCCTTCCATCTCTTTCTTTTTGAGGATATACTTACCATCGGTATTGATTTTGAAAGAACCGGCATAATCAAATGTTAAACCTGCTTGGGCATCAATATAAATAAACCCAAAATTATGGGAGCCAACAGAGTCTGCTTTAAAGGCCACCCATTTGTCTTCGCTTTGGACAAATCTCTTATCAAATTTTAAATCGTTTTGAGCTTTTAAAGTAGTAGTGAGCAGGACAATCAGTAGTGCTATGTGTCTCATGTTTTTTTGTTGAAGTTCATAATATTTTTAATCAACGATTCAATAAGTATGATCAAATAATCAGACAAATTAAAATTTCAGCTGCTTAATTTCTCAAATCTAATTAAAACTCAACAGTTTCACAATCGCTATCAGTAGGAAATGTATGTAAGTTATCAACATAAGATTCTTATTCACAAGTTGATTAAGGTAAATCAGAGTCAAAGTAATTTTAAAATCTATTGAGTCAAATCTATTCCTGATGCTTTCTATTAACGTGTCTTATCAACCTTCAATAAACGAGCAACAAACTTCTCAATTCTTGTAAAATTGTTTTATCCTTAATAATTTCCCAATAAAATTAAAGCCTCTGTAATTTTTTACTAAAAAAATTATCAAAAACACTT
>NZ_CAMLRU010000188.1 GCF_946482535.1 uncultured Flavobacterium sp. | reverse complement strand
AAACGATTTTATCCAAAATAAATTCAAGCCTTGAAAAAACTGTTGTTTATCTTATTATTGAGTCAGGCGCTCTTGGCCCAACATCATTCTAAAATGGTGGTGGAAATCAACAGCGAAACCAAAACACTCAATGTAATTCAAGAGCTTACTTTCTACAACCAATCCAATGACACGCTGAATTATATTGTCTTGAATGATTGGAACAATGCTTATCGGGATAAAAGCACGCCTTTGGCCCAACGGTTTTCGGATGAATTTGAGCGCAGTTTTCATTTGGCACAAGAAAAAGAACGAGGCAAAACGGATAACATCACTGTCATCGACCAAAACCAATTGATGCTGACTTGGGAAAGAGATGAAAAATATGCCGATGTAATTCAGATTCGTTTGCGTGAAAAGTTGTTGCCCAATCAAAAAGCGACTTTCAAACTGACCTATACCATTAAAATCCCGAGTGATAAATTCACCCTTTACGGTTATGGCGAAGGTGGAAAAATGCATCTCAAAAATTGCCTTTTGATTCCGGCGCGTTATGAAAACAATGGTTTTGTTAAATACAACAATTTGAATTTAGACGATGCCGCCAATGCCCTAATCGATTATGAAATGGACGTTAAAATTCAGGGCAACTTGGTCTTGAATTCGGATTTAAATGTCACGCAAAACAGTCCGAATCAGTACCAACTCTCGGGTAAAAAACGCTTGAATTTCAGTTTACTGATGGACCAACCTAAAGAATATGAAGTTTTTAAAAACAGTCAAGTTGAAGTGGTTTCCAATTTAAGAGACAACAGGCTGAATGACTTTCAAAGGGCTTTGGTTATCGATAAAATCGTGAATTATGTTGGCGAAAATTTAGGCACATATCCACTCGAAAAAATCACGGTTACCCAAGCCGATTACGACAGAAATCCGTTTTACGGTTTGAACCAATTGCCTAATTTCATCAGTCCGTTTCCCGATGAATTCATGTTTGAAATCAAATTCCTCAAAACCTACCTGAACAATTATTTACATAATACACTTCGACTTGATCCCAGAAAAGACAGTTGGATTATCAACGGAATTCAAGTCTACACCATGATGAAATACATAGACGAGTTTCATCCCGAAAGCAAAATGATGGGCAATGTGGCGAAGCTGAAAGTCTTGAGAGCTTACAACCTGGTAAGCCTTGATTTCAATGGGCAATACAGCTATTTCTACATGCTGATGGCGAGAAAAAATCTCGACCAACCTTTGGGCGCGCCCAAAAATACTTTGATCAAATTCAACGAAAAAATTGCTTCAAAATACCGTGCCGGTTTGAGTTTGAAATACCTCGACAGTTATCTTGAAAATAATATCGTACCAAACAGCATTCGACAATTTATCGACTTAAATAAAAAACAGCAGACCAACCGAAATGATTTTGAAGTATTGCTGACTAAAAATTCGCCCAAAAACATCAGTTGGTTTTTTGACAAAATCATTTACTCGCGCGACATCATTGATTTCAAATTTGACAAAGTCACCCGAACCAAAGACAGCATCAGTTTTTCGCTTAAAAATAAAACGGAAACCAATGTTCCTATTCCGATTTACGGCGTTAAGGACAAAAACATCGTCTTTAAAAAATGGATTGATACCTTTCCGAAAGACAGTGTGTTTACCATTCCCAGAAATGAGGCTGAGAAAATTGTCATCAATTACAAGAATGAAGTACCTGAATTTAATTTGAGAAACAATTGGCAATCGTTGCGTGGTTTTCGATTGAACAGTCGCCCAATCAAATTTATCTTCTTTAAAGATTTAGAAGATCCGAATTACAATCAAATCGTTTACATTCCGACATTAGAATACAATTTATACGACGGTTTATTGCCCGGCATTCGTTTTCACAACAAAACCATTTTGGACAAACCCTTTAATTTTGATGTGAATCCGACGATTTCTACCAAGACGAAAAGTCTTTCGGGAAAGGCGAATTTTATGGTAAACCAATTCAACCGCGACAGTAATTTGTATAGTATTCGGTACCAATTGAACGGCCATTATTTGCACTATGCACCCGATGCTTATTACACCAAAATCAATCCGATGGTGTATCTGCGTTTTCGTCCCGATGATTTAAGAGATAACAAAAAAGAAATGATTGTCTTTAAATACATCATGATTGACCGAGAAAAATCGGCGTTTACGGTGGATGAAAACACCGAAAATTACAAAGTTTTCAATGCCAAATATTATAATGGTAAAACCGAAGTAACCAAACATTACAACTTCTTGGGCGATTTCCAATTGTCGAGTTCGTTCGGAAAACTGTCAGGAGAATTACAATACCGAAAGCTATTTAATGACAAACGACAAGTCAATTTGCGTTGGTTTGGCGGTACGTTTTTGTACAATAAAAATGTGTCAACCTATTTTGATTTTGGCTTAGACCGACCAACCGATTATTTGTTCGAACACGATTATCTAGGTCGTTCCGAAACTAGCGGTTTATTCAGCCAACAATCGATTATTTCGGATGGATTTTTTAAATCGATGTTGGAAACCAGAACAGCCAACCAATGGATGACTACTTTAAACGCCAGCACTAATATTTGGAATTGGATTGAAGTTTATGGGGATGTTGGTTTGATTAAAAATAAAAACACAGCCGAGCAGTTTGTTTACGACAGTGGTGTTCGCCTGAATTTAGTCACCGATTATTTCGAATTGTATTTCCCGGTGTATTCCAATAACGGTTGGGAAATAGGCGAAAAGAACTACGGCGAAAGAATTCGTTTCATAGTAACTTTCAATCCCGATACTTTGATTGGTCTTTTCACCAGAAAGTGGTTTTAAGCACCGTTGAAATCGATTAAATATTACACATTTCTTTGAGATACTTAAATATTGTTGAAAATTTCACAATCAACTTGCTTTTTACAGCTTTAAAATTATCGATACTGAAATTATAATTTATCAACAGTATGGTGAATATTACTTCTTTTTATTTAAATTTGTTTTCTTAAGAAACAATTCCACTATGACTGAAGCACAAACCAAAACCGAAATAACCTTCGAAGATTTCAAAGCAGAAGTACTGAATGATTACCGAATTGCCCGAATAAGCCGCGAATGCAGCTTGTTAGGAAGAAAAGAAGTACTAACCGGAAAAGCCAAATTCGGAATTTTTGGCGATGGTAAAGAAGTGCCACAATTGGCTTTGGCGAAAGCCTTCCAAAACGGGGATTTCCGTTCGGGTTACTACCGCGACCAGACTTTTATGATGGCGATTGGGCAATTGAACATTCAGCAATTCTTTGCCGGTTTATACGGTCATACCGATTTGGCGCACGACCCGATGAGTGCCGGACGTCAAATGGGCGGTCACTTTGCCACGCATTCTTTAGATGAAAACGGCAATTGGAATAACTTGACCCAACAAAAAAATTCGAGTGCCGATATCTCGCCTACAGCCGGTCAAATGCCGCGTTTGTTAGGTTTGGCACAAGCTTCAAAAATATACCGAAACGTTCGCGGTTTAGAAGAGTTGACCCAATTTTCTAACGCCGGAAACGAAGTGGCTTGGGGCACTATTGGAAACGCCTCAACTTCGGAAGGATTGTTTTTTGAAACCATCAATGCTGCCGGTGTTTTACAAGTGCCGATGGTGATGAGTGTTTGGGATGACGAATACGGTATTTCGGTTCACGCGCGTTACCAAACCACCAAAGAAAATATTTCGGAAATTTTAAAAGGATTCCAGCGCGATGCCGAGAACAACGGTTACGAAATCATGACAGTTAAAGGTTGGGATTATCCGGCCTTGGTAGAAACCTATCAAAAGGCAGGAGAAATTGCCCGCGAGCAACACGTTCCGGTGCTGATTCACGTGAACGAATTGACGCAGCCGCAAGGTCACTCAACTTCGGGTTCACACGAGCGTTACAAAAATGCCGAGCGCTTGGCTTGGGAAGCCGAATTTGATTGTTTGGCCCAAATGCGTTCTTGGTTAATCGATAATAATTTGGCCACGACCGAAGAATTAGAAACCATAGATAACGAAGCCAAGAAAGAAGTGCTCGAAGGCAAAAAAGCCGCTTGGACTGCCTTTGTTTCGCCTATGAAAGAAGAGCAACAGGAATTGGTTTCGATACTAAATTCGATTGCGGAAACCAGTTCGAATAAAGTATTCATTGAAAAATATGCGGCTGAATTGGCTTCGATTAAAGAACCCATCAGAAAAGATATTATCACAACCGCGCGTAAAGTATTGCGTTTGGTAGTGAAAGAAAGCGGTCAATCACAGTTGGCTACTTGGATTACGAATTACACTAATAAAATCCAACCAAAGTTTAGTTCGCACCTTTTCTCTCAATCGGATAAAACGGTTTTGAACACTACTACTGTAGCTCCAACTTATGATGAGGCAGCCGAAGAAGTTGATGCAAGATTAGTATTGCGTGACAACTTTGATGCGATTTTTAATAAATACCCTGAGACTTTAATTTTTGGAGAAGATTCCGGAAACATTGGAGATGTAAACCAAGGGTTGGAAGGCATGCAGGAAAAATACGGTGAACTCCGTGTGGCCGATGCCGGTATCCGTGAAGCTACAATTCTCGGACAAGGAATCGGAATGGCGATGCGTGGTTTGCGTCCTATTGCCGAAATCCAATATTTAGATTATTTGTTGTACGCCATCCAAATCATGAGTGATGACTTGGCGACTTTACAATACAGAACCCACGGCCGTCAAAAAGCGCCGTTAATCATCAGAACCCGCGGACACCGTTTGGAAGGTGTTTGGCACTCGGGTTCACCAATGGGTATGA
>NZ_CAMLRU010000187.1 GCF_946482535.1 uncultured Flavobacterium sp. | reverse complement strand
AAAAAAAAGTATACTTCTGGGATTGGTATTGTGCTCTTTTGTTACTACTAATGCCCAACTATTAAACAAATTAAAAAAGGCCAAAGACCAAACCTCACAAGCTTCAGAAGTCGTAGAAAAAGCAAGTGAAGTTTCCAAAGGCGGTAAAAAGAAAAAGGGCGGAGGCGGTTTCCCGACAGGTTTAAAATTAGACTGGACTACCTTTAAACAAACTCCGGCGGTAACGTTCAATTCGCTTCTTTACGGAACAGGTTCGAGTCCGGGATTGATTAATAGTTATACGGCCACTTTTATCCCTAATAAAACGGTTGACGGAAAAACAGTTAGTGCCTCTGCAGATCAGTCGGAGTATTTAAGAATCAAGGTGTTCAAGGACGGTCAATACATGAATTATTTTGAATATTCCGGAGACCAAGTTTTTGACGACGGTAAAAAAACAAAATTCAATGAGCCAAGCAGTCGCTACCAACGTGATGGAGAATGGGTAGGCCATTCTGAATCCTTTATTACAGATTGGGGTCCGGGCAATTACCGTTTGGATTTTTATGCAGGCGACAAAATGTTTTATGCATTTGATTTTGAATTGGTGAAATTGACCAATAATGATCCTTATGCGGCAATGAATGAAATGTATGTGGTTCGTGGTCCGTGGAATAATTTTGCCTATTTGAATCATGCTGATAGCGGAAATCTTCTTTTCGGGTTTTATATCACGCACGAAGAATTTATGCCGAATCCGTCGAACAGCAGAAAAACCAATAAGAGTGTAAAATGGTCGGTGAACATGTTTAAAGACAACAAATTGTATGCACAGCATTACGGTAACGGTCCAAACACAGCGCAAGTAGAACAAGCCAAATGGAATGAGACTCAGTGTGCCTTCAAATTAGTGAATAAACCGGGCGAAATTAAATTTGCCGATTTAACCGATGGTGCTTACAGAGTTGAATTGACTGTAGAAGGAGAAGCCAAACCAAGAGTTTACAAATTCACGGTTAAGGATAAAAAAATAGTACTCATTCCGGAACAAGACCGAACTAAAAACACCGATCCGACAAGACTCATTGAAGGTTGGAATGATTTCTTTTGGTTAAAACTGGAGAAGTAGTCAGTAGTATTAAAGAACCCAAAAAGGGTAGTTAGGCTAATGATGATTTTAGTAAAAATGAAATCAGAATGCCATTAATCTAATTAATAATTGTGGTTCGAAACCCGACAATTTCTGTCGGGTTTTGGTTTTTTACAGGTTGAAAGCAAGTAATATTGGGGTTACGGCCGGATACCTGTATATTTAAAATTCCGTTTGGTCTTCTAAACGGGATTTTTTGTTTATTTGCAGACTGCGTGAAGGATTGGAGCAAGTACCGTGTACTGCGGAAAGCCTGACCCGAAGGGACACGCCCACCCGAGACCAAAGGCCGAATTGAGCGAAGCTAAAACCTATTTTATGAAAAAAAACCAAAAACAAGCCGCGATAGGATTTATTTTTATTACGATGCTTATTGACATCACCGGTTGGGGCATCATTATTCCGGTGATTCCTAAATTAATTTCAGAGCTCATAAATGGTGATATCAGCGAAGCGGCTAAATACGGTGGTTGGTTGACTTTTGCCTATGCTATCACCCAATTTGTGTGTGCGCCCTTGATAGGAAATTTGAGTGACAAATACGGTCGTCGTCCTATTATTTTGATTTCGCTTTTTGCCTTTGCGATGGATTATTTGCTGTTGGCTTTTTCACCGAATATCTTTTGGTTATTTGTGGGACGCATTATAGCCGGTTTAACCGGAGCCAGTATCACCACAGCTTCAGCTTATATAGCCGATGTGAGTACGCCTGAAAACCGCGCGAAGAATTTCGGGATGATTGGTGCGGCCTTTGGATTAGGCTTTATTATTGGTCCGGTCTTAGGTGGTTTGTTAGGGCAATTCGGTTCGAGAGTGCCGTTTTATGCTGCGGCTGTTTTGTGTTTGCTGAACTTTTTATACGGTTATTTTATTTTGCCCGAATCGCTGTCAAAAGAGAACCGACGTGCCTTTGAATGGAAAAGAGCCAATCCGGTTGGGGCATTGTTAAATTTGAGAAAACATCCTGCTTTAATTGGGTTGATACTGGCTATTTTTCTTTTGTATATAGGTTCTCATGCCGTGCACAGCAATTGGAGTTTCTTTACCATGTATCGTTTTAATTGGAATGAAAAAATGGTCGGCATTTCACTGGGTGTAGTGGGCTTGTTGGTTGGACTTGTACAAGGTGGTTTGGTGCGTTTTACAAGTCCGAGATTGGGCAATACCAAAAGCATTTACTTGGGCTTGTCGTTGTATACCATAGGCATGTTGTTGTTTGCCTTTGCCACCGAAAGTTGGATGATGTTTGCATTTTTAGTCCCGTATTGTTTGGGTGGAATTGCCGGACCGGCATTGCAATCGGAAGTTTCGGGGAAAGTACCGGCTAATGAGCAAGGAGAAATTCAGGGCACATTGGCGAGCTTGATGAGTGCATCGGCTATTATTGGTCCGCCCATGATGACCAATACCTTTTACTTTTTCACGCATGATGAAGCACCGTTTCAATTGCCCGGAGCACCATTTATTTTGGGAGGTTTTTTGATGTTGTTGAGCACCATTATTGCTTATTATTCTTTGCATAAAAACAAAAAATCCCAAACACCGTAATTGGTTTTTGGGATTTTATTTTTGTGAGTTTAAAAACTTACTCTTTAATAATCTTTACCGTTTTTTCTTTACCTGACGCGGTTACTTTTACAAAGTAAATTCCTTGAGTTAGTTCCGATAAGTTGATTTCGGTTTGGATATCGTTCACTTTAATCGATTTTACTTTTTGTCCTAAAACCGAATAGATTTCAATGGTATCAATAGTGGTTTCACTGGAAATAGTCAAGTTGTTTTTCACCGGATTCGGATAATAATCAAAGTTGGCAGCTGTAAAATCCGGATTATTCAACTGTAAGACAAACTCAGTGGTCCAAGTATTGGTGACAATTGCCGGATTAAAATCGAAATAAATATTGGCGGTATTCGGGATTACATCGCCAATCACAAATCCGGGTTTAGGTTTCACCTGGAACACGATATAACCATGACCAATTACTGAATTACCCGGGATTGAAGGTTCTAAATTAACTCCGTCAAAACGCCAAGTCAGGTTGCTTCCTACTCGGTCTAACACATAAGGATGACTGGCAGCAACCATTCTCACGGTTGTTTCGTCTAAATCAGCATTCAAAACATCATTCACTCTAATGTTGATGGCTTCAGCAGTTCCGGTATTTTCAAATCGAATGGTATACGTCAGATAATCATTGGCTGTAAAAGTAGAATGTTGTATTTGTGGACCATGACTTTCGGCTTTATCATTCGGATCCCATGAACCGACAATGGTTTGAGTTAAACTGCTACTATTGTTAGTGACATTAACATCGTTTAACGGAATAGTAATGGAAACAGCGTTGGTAACCAAGTCGCCCAAATTGACTGTCGGGATAGTTGGTACTTGCATAGTGACTCCAATAGTTCGGGATTCGCCCGGTGTTAAATTGGTGAAATTATAAGTGAATCCACCGGCTGTTGGGGTTGAACCCGTTGGGGAAACCGAAAGAATACTCACGTTACTGCCATTAGTAAAGGTAATTGTTCCACTAGCAATGGTTTGATTACCGTAGTTGTAATAAGTAATATAATTGTCATAGGTGAAACCCGGTCTTGGTGGAATCCAACCATAAATATAAACGGCTAAATCACGGTAAGGGATTTGGGTTACGGCAAAATTATAAGTCACAATTCCCGAACCGTTGGCAACAGTTACATTAGAATAGGAAGCCGGAGCCACGGTGTATTGCGAAGCATAAGCCGGATTTATCGTAAACCCAAAATCATAACTGTTGGTCGGATTGGTTTCGTATAGATAATGTGTTCCGTTAGAAGAAATAATATTATGAACCGTGCCGTTGTCATTCAATTGGTATTGGAAGGAACCATACAGAAAATTCGGTTCTCCGTTTTCCTGCGTACCATTTCCGTTGTAATCTACAAAGGCGTTTAAGTGAACTCCGTTGGCAATATTCAAGTTCACAACATTAGTAGTTGAAACACTAATCGGATTTCCGGATAAAGTTCCGTTGGTTTGAATAACTACGGTTGCCGAGCCATTATTGATATCTTCTTGGGTAATGACATGCACTCCGGTATAAGTGGTATTGTTATTCGCACTCGGATTCAGAAGCGGAATCGGCGGTCCGCCATTGATATTGACTTCTGTACTGGTAATAGTAATGTTGGAAACAGCCGTGCTTCCCATGTTTGTAATTGAATAGGTGTAATTAATTACATCGCCAACATTGGTGATTCCGTCGCTGTTAAAATCCTGATAAGTGCCGTTAATGGTGGTCAGTAATGAATTTACAACGGTAATGGTTGCAAAAGATTCGACACAATTGTTAGGATCACCATTGATACAATAATAATAGTTTAAGACATAAGTTCCGGGTGGCGGATTGCTAACAACCAGTACATCGGCAGTAGCCGGATCTATAGAGAAATAAAAAGTGGCCGTAGAAGAAACTTGCTGTAAGTTAACCTCACTAATACTTATCGGAATGCCGCCTAAAGTATCGTTAGCCAATACATTTTCTAAAATAATTTGCGGTGTTGCTAAGCCGGTTGAGATGGTTACTGTTTCTGAAGCAGCATTAATCGGCACTGAATTGACATTTACTTGGGCATAGGAATAACTACAATTATTGGGTTGTGTTATCTCACATATTTCATATTCTATAAAGTAACTTCCCGAAGGCGTGTTGGCGTCAACTACCACTG
>NZ_CAMLRU010000186.1 GCF_946482535.1 uncultured Flavobacterium sp. | reverse complement strand
GTCGTTTACATCATTTTAGCCTTAGTGTTAACCGGAATGGTAAAATATGATTTGTTGGGCGTAAGCGATCCGTTGGCCGAAATTTTCGCCTTAAAAGGCGTGAAATGGATGCTGTTTATCGTATCGATTGCCGCGGTAGTAGCCATGACCAGTGTAATGCTAGTGTTCCAAATGGGACAACCTCGTATTTGGATGACCATGAGTCGAGACGGATTGATGCCTAAGAAGTTTGCCGAAATCCATCCGAAACACAAAACACCCGGATTTGCTACCATAGTAACCGGATTGGTCGTAGGGATTCCTATTTTCTTCACCGATGAAAACTTTGTACTCGACTTTACCAGTATCGGAACGTTATTCGCTTTTGTATTGGTTTGTGGCGGTGTATTGATGTTGTCTCCGCAAAGCGAAGCCGAATTAGCCGAACGCAACACCAAAGGTAAATTCCGAATTCCGTATATCAACTCGAAGTATATTTTTCCGCTGATTTGTTTGGGTGCTTTTGGTGCGGTGCAATACTTTTTGCCGACCTTCTTCCCGGATACCTTCAGCTATTCTGATAACTTTTTTGCCGAGAATGCGCCAATGGTGGTATTCATCATTTTGTGTGTGGTAATGGCGGTCTTAGCTTTTCTTAAAAACCTGTCACTTATACCTTTACTCGGATTAATCTCTTGTTGCTATTTGCTAACCGGTATGGCGGTATCCAACTGGCAATGGTTTGGCGTTTGGTTAGTCATCGGACTAATCGTTTATTTCTTATACGGTTACAAAAACAGTAAATTGAATAAGGGATAAGTCAAAAGGGATAAGAAAAAAGAAAAAACTTATCCCTTTTCCCTCTTCCCTTTTCTCTCATAAACACACCACAATGAAAAAAATTTCCTTTTTAATCATTGCGTTTGCTTTTACCCTCTCAAACGCTCAAGAAAAAACTGAAACTCCTAAATGGGATGTTGCCAAACCCGGAGAATCCTTTAATTACAAAACCCAAAACTTCACCACTACCGAAGGTACTTGGATGAACTTGGATGTCAGTCCCGATGGAACGACTATCGTTTTCGATATGTTGGGCGATATTTACAGTATGCCTATTGCCGGTGGCAAAGCCAAAGTATTGCGCTCGGGTATTCCTTTTGAAATCCAACCGCGATTCAGTCCCGATGGGAAGAAAATTGCTTTTACCAGCGATGCCGGTGGTGGCGATAACCTTTGGGTGATGAATGCCGATGGTACCAATGCCAAACAAGTCTCTAAAGAAGATTTCCGATTGATGAGCAATCCGGCTTGGATGCCCGATGGGAATTATTTGGTAGGCCGAAAAAACTTTACCTCACAACGCTCAGCCGGTGCGGGAGAAATGTGGCAATACCATATCAGTGGCGGTAGCGGCGTACAATTGACCAAAAGAAAAAACGACCAACAAGACGTCAACGAACCGAATATTTCCAGAGACGGAAAATACCTGTACTTCAGCGAAGACATGTATCCAGGTGGTTTTTTCCAATACAATAAAGATCCGCACAACGAAATTTACGTTATCAAGCGCTACGAATTTGAAACAGGAAAGTTAGAAACCATCACGGGCGGTCCGGGCGGTGCTGCTCGTCCGCAAGTGTCTCCCGACGGGAAGAAATTAGCTTTTATCAAAAGAATCGGAACCAGTACGGTTTTGTATTTACACGACTTAGAAACCGGAGAAGAATGGCCCGTATTTGACAAACTCGACAAAGACCAACAAACCGCATGGGCTTTATTCGGCGTGTATCCCAATTTTAACTGGCTGCCCAATAACGAAGACATCGTAATATGGTTTGGCGGCAAAATCAATAAAATCAATACGAAGTCTTCTACTGTTACCAATATTCCATTTACGGTAGATGTGGCTATTGACGTGGCCGATAGAGTGCATTTCAATACGCCGATTTCGGATGATGATTTTACGGTAAAAATGATCCGCGATGCGGTTACATCGCCCGACGGAAAAACTTTAGCGTTCAGAGCTTTGGGTTATGTATGGATTAAAGCGTTACCTAACGGAACTCCGAAACGATTGACCAACGGGACCGACTTTGAAGCCGAACCCACTTTTACCGCCGACAGCAAAAGCATCGTTTATGTCACTTGGAACGACACCGAATTGGGTAGTATCAGAAAAATTGGTTTAGACGGTAAAAACCCGGTTAAACTAACGACTGAAAAAGGCATTTACAGAACGCCTTCCCTATCGCCTGACGGAAAAACCATAGTGTACCGCAAAGAAGACGGCAACCTCGACCAAGGTTTGTCTTTCTCCAAAAAACCCGGAATTTATATAATGAGTATTAATGGCGGAAAAGGCAAATTCATCAATGCAAGTGGTGAATATCCGGTATTTACCAAAGACGGTAACCGCATTTTCTACCAAACCGGCGGGGTGTTTTTCGGCAGCTTGACCAAAGAATTAAAAAGTGTGGATTTAAACGGCAAAGACGAAAGAACCCATATCAAATCGAAATATGCCAACCGCTTGGTGCCAAGTCCCGACAACCAATGGATTGCTTTTATGCACTTGCACAAAGCCTATGTAGCGCCACTGAACATGAACGGACAGGAAGCGGATTTAGACAATAAATCGACTGCCGTGCCGGTTTCGGAATTGTCTAAAGATGCAGGGATTAATTTGCATTGGGCGACCAACAGTCAAAAAGTAATGTGGACCTTAGGCGATACTTATTTTGTAAACGAACTTAAAGACCGCTTTACTTTCCTACCGGGTTCGCCCGAAAAAGTAGAGAAACCTACTGATAGCGGCATTAAAATAGGATTGACGGCTAAAGTGGATAAACCCAAAGGGAAATTGGCGCTGACCAATGCCCGCATTATCACCATGAATGGCGACAAAGTAATAGAAAAAGGCACGCTTATCATCAACCAAAATCGCATTGAAGCCGTTGGCACTGCTTCTGAAGTTACTGTTCCAGCCGATGCTCGAGTATATGACTTGTCCGGAAAAACAATAATGCCGGGTATGGTCGATGCGCATGCCCACGTAGGTGCTTTCCGTTACGGATTGACCACCCAACAAAACTGGCAATTTTATGCTAACTTGGCTTATGGGGTAACTACTTCACACGATCCGTCTTCTAATACCGAATCGATATTTACCCTTTCGGAGATGGTGAAAAGCGGAAACCTTGTTGGGCCTCGTATTTACTCCACCGGATTTATTTTATATGGTGCCGATGGCGATTTTAAAGCTTTAGTGAATAGCCTTGACGATGCCCGTTCTTCGATTAAACGAACCAAAGCTTTCGGCGCCTTATCGGTTAAGAGTTATAACCAACCCCGTCGCAACCAACGCCAACAAGTATTGCAAGCCGCTCGTGAAGAAGGTATTAATGTAGTGCCTGAAGGCGGTTCCAACTTCTTCCACAACATGACGATGGTCATTGACGGTCATACCGGTGTAGAGCACAATATTCCGGTGACACCGGTTTATAAAGATGTGTTGGAACTTTGGGGCAAAAGTGGTGTCGGTTACACGCCTACCCTGATTGTGAACTATGGCGGTTTGAATGCCGAGTATTATTGGTACCAAAAAACCAAAGTCTATGAAGACAAAAAACTGTTGCAATTCACGCCAAGAGGCATCATCGATTCTCGCTCCCGTTTCCGCACCATGGCACCGGATGAAGAATACCAAAACGACCATATCTTGACTTCTAAATCGGTTAATGCTTTAGCTAATAATGGGGTTAAAGTCAATATGGGTGCCCACGGACAATTACAAGGATTAGGCGCGCACTGGGAATTGTGGAGCATCCACCAAGGTGGTATGAGCAATTTAGAGACTTTAAAAACCGCTACCATTAACGCCGCTAATTATATTGGTGCCGGTAAAGACATAGGCTCATTAGAAGCCGGCAAATTAGCCGACATATTGGTATTGGATAAAAATCCGTTAGAGGACATTCAAAACTCGAACTCTTTGCGTTACACCATTGCCAACGGTAGAATGTACAACTCCGAAACGATGAACGAAGAAGGCAACGAACCTAAAGCCCGTAAAAAATTCTATTGGGAAAACAACAAATACAACGCGGCTTTCCCATGGCACGAAGAAACCGAGAGTTTTATGGAGCACCATTGTTGTGATGCGGTTCATAATTAAGGGATAAGGGATAAGTAAAAAGGGATAAGTTTTGAACTGCTTTACTTATCCCTTTTCCCTTAAAATATACCATTCGCGGAAGTGAGTGGTTTTTTTATTCCTCTCGCCCATGCTCAATTCCTTTAGTATTTGCCGATTTTAAAATTAAATTACTGTTCAAAAGAAATCATATAAATATTACTTTTATATTTATAACATTAAAAACCCAACCATGGAAAACAAATCAAAGAAAAACGCAGCCATTTTTATGATTATCGGAGGAATACTGGTAATGGGTAATTATGGGCTCAAACTTGAATCTCAAAAAGACAACACCAATACCTTAATCATTATGGCATGTGCGGCTGTTTTTGCTGCTTTGGGAATGGTCTCACTGAGAAATACATTAAATAAAACTTCTAAAAAATAATTCCTCCCGAATGCAAATCAAAAAAGTAACCCTCAACGACCTACACAATTTACAGCAAATTGGGAGACAAACCTTTTGGGAAACCTTTTCGGACTCGAACTCCGAGGAAAATATGAAAAGTTACTTAGCCACAGGATTTTCAACCGAAAAACTAACAGCCGAACTCCAAGATGAAAACTCCGAGTTTTATTTTGCCACTAATGATGGTCAAGTTATTGGTTACTTAAAAATCAACTTCGGGGCTTCACAAACCGAGTTAAAAGACAGTAAAGCCCTCGA
>NZ_CAMLRU010000185.1 GCF_946482535.1 uncultured Flavobacterium sp. | reverse complement strand
AAGAATATCGATAAAAGTTTTTTCCGAAATCCTTTGGGTTACATCAAATTGTTCAGAAAAAAATGGGACACCAGTGTTTTTTGGGCCACTAAATTAAAGAATGAATAGGATGAATTTTACGCTGATTGTTTGTACGTATATGCGACCCAATCCTTTGTTGAAGTTACTGACTTCGGTAAAGGCACAAACACTTTATCCCAATGAGATTCTGATTGTTGACGGTTCTGTGAATGAGGAAACCAAAGCCATGATTGAGGCCAATAGTTTTCAAAATCTGACTTATTTTTTGGTAAGCAACGAACATCGAGGTTTGACCAAGCAGCGCAATTTTGGAGTTTCCAAAGTGTCATCAGCGACTGAAGTAGTATGTTTTTTGGATGATGATACGGTTTTGGAACCCAACTATTTTGAGGAAATTATCAAAGCCTATCAAAGTGATGAATCCATAACAGGTGTCGCCGGAATAGCCATCAATGAAAACCGATGGATAAAAAAGGAACCGAATAAGCACTATAGTAAATATAAGTTTTACGAATTAGAAGGCTACGTTTATCCGGAAGGTTCCAGAAATATTTTGAGAAATTATTTGGGTTTGCAGTCGGATTTAGGTCCGGGATGCATGCCTGAGTACTCACACGGCAGGACTTGCGGTTTTCCTTTAACGGGCAAAATTTATGAAGTGGATTTGTTAATCGGGATGTCGTTTTCGTTCAGAAAAATTGTTTTTGATACCGTTAAGTTCTCGCATTATTTTGAAGGATACGGTTTGTATGAAGATGCCGATTTTAGTATCAAGGCTCAAAAATTGGGCAAAAATGTGATAGCTACCCAAGCCCAATTATCACATTATCACGACCAAGCGGGTAGACCTAACAAATACCAATACGGTAAAATGGTTACCAGAAACGGTTGGTTTGTGTGGCGGGTAAAATACCCGAACCCTTCGTTGAAAGCCAAGTTGAAATGGACCGCCATTTCATTAGTGTTGATATTCATCAGATTTAGCAATATCTTTACCACTAACAAACGTTGGGAAGCGTTTACCGAATCTTTGGGAAGAACCGCGGGTTTGGTACGTTTGTTATTTGACCAACCCAAAACAGAATCTTAAATCAGCATGACCTTTTGCCTCATCACACATGTTCCTCACGGCTTTCAAAATGATGCCTATTATGCGTATTCGCCTTATGTGAGAGAGATGAATATTTGGGCAAAGTATGTTGATAAAATCATTGTGGTTGCGCCCTTGGACTTACAAGCCAAAACGGCCATTGAGATTGATTATAACCATAAAAACATTGATTTCAGAAAGGTAGCGGCATATAATTTTTTGTCTTTAAAATCGGCACTACAAGCCGTGTTCAAATTGCCCAAAATGGTTTTTGAAATCTACAAAGCCATGCAACAAGCCGATCACATTCATTTGCGCTGTCCGGGCAATATGGGTTTATTGGGTTGCTTGGTGCAAATTTTATTTCCCGGTAAACCCAAAACCGCTAAATATGCCGGAAATTGGGATTTAAAAGCCAAACAACCGCTGAGTTATCGCATACAAAAATGGATTTTGAGCAATACCTTTTTGACCAAAAACATGCAGGTTTTGGTTTATGGCGAATGGGATAACAGTACTAAAAATATTAAGCCGTTTTTCACCGCGAGTTATTTTGAGAGTGATAAAACCGCGGTTAGTCCGAGGGTTTTAACCGAAAAGATTTCTTTTGTTTTTGTCGGCACTTTGTCCAACGGAAAGCAACCTTTGTATGCCATTCAATTGGTAGAACAACTTCATCATAAAGGGCATAACGTTTCGCTGACAGTTTTTGGCGAAGGCGCAGAGCGGAAAAGTTTGGAAGATTATATCAATACGAATAGCCTTGAAAATGTTATCAGTTTGCAAGGCAATCAGAATCAGGAAACGGTTAAAAAAGCTTATATCGAAAATCATTTTGTAGTTTTACCTTCCTTGAGCGAAGGTTGGCCGAAAGTCTTGGCAGAAGGCATGTTTTGGGGTTGTTTGCCTATTGCTTCTCGAGTTTCCTGCGTGCCTAATATGTTGGATAATGGTCAACGCGGATTATTATTAGACCTGCAATTGGACAAGGATGTCAACCAAATAGAATCAATAATAAAGGATGAAAAGCGCTATCAAGAGCAAGTGAATCATGCCATTCAATGGTCTAGACAGTATACTTTAGATGTTTTTGAAAACGAAATTAAACAGCTTTTGCAACCATGAGAATAGTTCAAATCATAGACTCTTTAGAAGTTGGCGGTGCCGAAAAAATGGCCGTCAACTACGCCAATGCGCTTTCTAAGAGGATTGATTTTTCGGGTTTGGTGGCTACCAGAGCGGAAGGACATTTGAAAGGTCAGTTGGAAGATTCGGTTTCCTATCTTTTTTTGAAAAAGACCAAAACTCTTGATTTCGCAGCGGCTTTTCGACTAAAAAAATATTGCAAAACCCATAAAGTCGACTTTCTGCAGCCACACAGCAGTTCCTATTTTATCGCTTTATTGGTCAAAATCATTTATCCTAAAATTCAAATCATTTGGCATGACCATAACGGTTTGAGTGAATTTATCAGTACCCAAAAAACTTTAGTACTCCAATTGGCTTCGTTTTTCTTTAAAGGCATTATTGTGGTCAATTTCAAACTTAAAAACTGGGCCGAAAAGACATTGCATTGCCAAAAAGTAGTTTATTTGCCTAACTTTACTAATGAGGTGTCATCGGTAAAAGCGGAAACAATCTTGAAAGGGATTGATGGCAAACGCATTTTGTGTTTGGCTAATTTAAGAGACCAAAAAAACCATTTTTTATTGCTTGAGGTTGCCGAATTGCTAAAGGCATCTCATCCGGATTGGACTTTCCATTTGGTAGGTAAGGATTTTGAAGATGATTATTCGAGACAAATTGCTGCCTTGATTGTGAGCAAAGGGTTACAAGATACGGTCTTTATTTACGGATCTAAAAATGATGTTGTGCCGATTATCAATCAAACAGATATTGCTATACTGACATCAAAATCTGAAGGATTACCGGTGGCTTTGATTGAATACGGATTGTATAAAAAACCGGTGGTTTCCACCAATGTCGGTGAAATTCCGTTGATTATCAAAAATGATGAGAACGGATTTATTGTAGGTACCAATGAAGCAGCAGCTTTTTATGAAAACTTAGTAAAATTGGTTACAAACCCCGAATTACGAGCGCAATTGGGAAAGGCTTTGCACCAAACCATACTTGAAAATCATTCCGAAGAAGGTGTCATGACCAAATACTTAACCTGGATTAAAGGGTTGTAAAACTATGAAAGACAAAAATTACATACTATTAGTTTTAGTCCACGTTTTGATAGGGGCTTTGATTTATAACTTTCAACAGTTTTCAAAGGTTTACGGCTTATCGATTCTGATATTAGGCGTTTATTTTGTCATCAAGAACGGCAATAGAAATAACGAAGTGCTTTATGTTTCGGCTTATCTGGTTGGGAGTGAAGTTTTCCTCAGGATGACCGGCGGAAATATTCTTTATGAGTTTTCCAAATACGGCGTCATGGCGTTTTTGTTTTTGGGCATGTATTACAGTGGATTCTCCAAAAATGCCATACCGTTCTGGATTTATTTGCTCTTGTTGTTTCCCGGAATTATAGTAGCAACCGAAACGCTGAATTTGAAATCAGACCTTCGAACCTCACTGGCCTTTAACATTTCCGGACCGGCTTGTTTAGGAGTAGCAGCCATATATAATTACAACCGAAAGATTTTGTTTTCGCAACTCAATAATATCTTATTGGCCATGGGATTGCCCATTATTGCCACGACCATGTATTTGATATTGTACACTCCGGAACTCAAAACGATTTTGACCAGTACGGGTTCAAATTTGGAAACTTCGGGCGGATTTGGTCCTAATCAAGTAGCGACATTGCTTGGGATAGGGATGTTTATTTTCTTCTCCCGATTGGTATTAGAATCAAAAACCAAACTAATGTTCGCCCTGAATTTGATTATCATTTTCAACATCAGTTACCGAGGTTTGGTTACTTTTTCCAGAGGAGGCATGATTACCGGTTTGTTGATGATTTTGATTTTAATCTTCTTTTTATATAAGAACACTAAAGGCGAGGGCAAATACAAACTCAATATCTTACTGATTTTATTTTTATTGGGCTTTGCTTTTACTTGGGTTTACACTTCGAACCAAACCGGTGGTTTGATTGATAAAAGATACGCCAACCAAGATGCCACGGGAAAAGTAAAAGAAAGTCAGTTTACCGGAAGAGAGGAAATTTTAGATAGTGAAATAGATGCTTTTTTAGACAGTCCGGTTTTTGGGATTGGTGTAGCCAAAGGATTAGAAATTAGGGAAGAAAAAACCGGAGGTGAAATTATTACTTCCCACAATGAAGTGTCCAGAACCTTTGCGGAGCACGGTACTTTGGGGATTTTGGCACTAATGATTGTTTTTTTAACCCCTATTTTTTTGTATCTCGACAACAAACAACACATTTATATGTTTTGTTTTTTAGTATTTTGGTTGCTGACAATAAATCATGCCGCGATGAGGATTGCTGCACCGGCTTTTGTATATTCGTTGTCGCTATTAAAAGTTTATATGGATGAATAAACTTCTTTACATAGGAAATAAGCTGTCTGACCACGGATATACTTCAACTTCCATAGAAACGTTGGGTTCTTTTCTCGAAGCCGAAGGATTCACTGTATACTATGCTTCTTCCAAGAAGAGTAAGTTTATGAGAATGTTGGAAATGGTGTATATGACTTTTAAATATGCCAAAAAAGTAGACTATGTTTTAATTGATACTTACAGTACAAAAAATTTCTGGTATGCTTTTATTATTTCACAACTATGCAGGATTTTAAACGTTAAATACATCCCTAAATTACACGGTGGAGATTTACCGAGCAGGATTGTCAGGACCAAGTTTTTTTCCAATTTAATTTTTAATCACGCATACATCAATATTGCCCCATCTTATTACTTATACGAGGCTTTTAAAAGTAATGGGTACACC